>CAYXKP010000023.1:0-39454 GCA_964465695.1 uncultured Nitrospira sp. | reverse complement strand
GAGAAATATCCGGCGACATATCCTTGGAATAAACGGAACTCGTCACGGGGTGCAAATCCGTCTTGGAGACATTCAATGTCAGATGCCCGCCTTCTTGCTTGAACTGGCTCCATTGAAGCGGCAGCTGATATTTCGTCTCTTCCAACTCAAGGACGGCATACTCGATTTTTCCCGTTTTCGTATCCTTCAATAACTTCTCGATGGTACCGAGAGTCTCTCCTTTTTTATTCTTGACGATTTGATCCAACGCCCCTCCCTTTTCGTCCACCAACTCACCCCCACGCACCGGCACGACGTCATATTTCCCGACAACACCTTGCTTGCCGCCGGTCATATCGATCGATTGGTGTTCAAGGGACGATTTCGGCTGGTTCATCTTCTGACCGGACATATCACCGGACCCACCGCTCGCTTGGGCCAAGGCCAAACTGGGCATCAACAGCAATGCAGCAACGATCATGGTTCTACCAGCTCTGTTCATAACGCCTCCTGTCATACGTTTCACATAGTACATTGAATATGTCAGTTCAATTGGTCGACGTCTTGCCGGTTGCAACGCCTTCAGGGATCTGAAGTCCGGCGGATTGTGAGAGCTTCATGATGGCGTGCATCATATGCTCGGTCGCGTCCGTGGTCTGCTGTTTTTCCCCATGCTCAATGGCTTCTCCGAGGGCGTAGACTCCTTCATTGAGACGTTCGTTGTGTGCGTTTCGTTGCGCCCGTTTGGCCGCATCCAATGACTTCTTGGCATGGGTCACTAAGACATCCGACTTCCCCTTCTTGCCTGCCGATTCTGCTTCCATGGCATGATTCAACGCTTCGCGCACCGTGCTCTTGAAATCCTGTCCGCTTTCTCCCTTCATCGTCTGGGACAGTTCCGTCGACGAGGAACGGGATGCGGCCTTCGAGGTATTCGGATCCAGATCGTAGAACTGATAGACCACCATAGCCCAATCGGGGCGCGACATATCGGGCCAGCTGTCCTTGTCGAATCCGGGCGCATTTTTCAAACGCTCTTCTTTTACGTTCAGAATGAAATGTTCCTTGTCGCCGCTCAGGGTCATGGCTTCCCACGGTACCGCAAAGTACTTGTCACCTAAGCCGAGAAACCCGCCGAAGGAGAGGACTGCATATTCTACATAGCCACCACCTCGCCAATTGATGACCAAGTCCTTGATCTCTCCCAGTTTTTTCCCTTGCAAGTTCGTCACTTGCTTGCCGATCAGATTGGTCGCCTTTGTCACGCCCACAAGCTGCTCATCTTCATGAAGCAGCGCATGGACCTGTGTCCGTTGACAAACGAAGATCGATAGAGTCATCACCGCAATGCCTGCTACGATTCGTATCGATGGCATAAAAGTGTCTCCTTGTTCTGTCCGTGTCTCTGTCAGCCATTCCGTCCCTGCATGCGTTACACTACCGTGCTTCGATGGACCATATCCTTGGCCATGTCAGGTGTATCTCCACGACGAACACTCATCTCTTGTTATCTGCCGAAATCCTTTTCCATGGCATACTGCCTGCCGAACGACCGCGTGACTGAAGCATTCCAATTAGACCCGTCGGTTCCGCTGTCGCCTTTCATGGCTTGTGCAGAGTCAGACGATCGGCCGGCTCGCAGGATGGGGGCAGACGAGCGATCGTAAAAGCGATACGCCATGAAGCCCGAGGTCTCTTTGAGTTGTTCCTCGTCTACATTCAGCACGAAGTATTCCTTGTTATCGCTTGGCGCCAATGCATTCCACGGCACTGCCACGTATTCATCTCCCAATCCCAGAAACCCTCCGCAAGACACCACGGCATATCCGGTGTAACCGTCGCTCCGCCAATTAATCACCAAGTCCTTGATCCTCCCGAAGCTCCTCCCATCCGGAGTTTTCACCGGTTTTCCGATCGCCTCCGAAGAATTAGGCATCTCCCCCGCATGATCTCCGGCATGGGCCTGAGTTCCCGCCCGAATAAAAAGGACGAGCGCGAATAGGACGATCCCGAAACCCAACATGGGAATGTGTATTCCTCTGAATGCGATAGTCACAAGGGCAATTTTACCGGCGCAATGATTTCGCACCCTGTCGCCTCGCTTCGGTGACTTGATAGGGGTGTGCCCACAATCCGATGTAGAACGTGCAGTGCAAGACATAGACCGTTGTGGAGTTCTTCATTTTTCAATCTCCCTTCACCGTAGACGATGACACGAATTCGAGTCCGGCTGATTCGTAAGGGACCGAGGAGAACAAAAGCCCGGTGGAAATCAAATGAAATATCTCCTGCCGGCGCAACTCGGACAAGATGTCCTCCCCTGAGACAAGTCTTCCAAGAAAGACGCTTTACAGGTGCGGTTAGTGGGGCCGTGATCGAGCAAAGCAGTCATTCTCCTTAGGCACTTGGCTTGCAGAACGTTTTGGCCGGGGTGGTGGAAACATGGAGAGTATCGGACGCAGGCGATGGGCTATTGCAGAGGGTTATATTCCGGTCGGCAGCCACGGCCCTTCTCCCCAAATGACCAGCCATGAAACCGTGTGTCTGTTGAACGCATCCGATCAAGACGCCCATGTCCGCATCACGGTCTTTTATACTGATCGTGAGCCGGTCGGCCCCTACCGACTCGTGGTGCCGGGACGACGGACGAGGCATATACGCTTCAACGATCTCACCGATCCGGAGCCGATCCCACACGATACCGACTTTGCCAGTCTCATCGAATCCGACGTGCCGATCGTGGTGCAACACACCCGCTTGGATTCGCGCCAGGCGGAAAACGCCCTGCTCAGCACTATCGCATTTGCAGGTGATACGTGATCCGGGAAACCGGTAATGGCCGGTCGTCTCTCCAGGCGGCCCCCATTCTCCCCTCGGTGCCTTTCATCGTAATGGCGGCGGATCGGATCCCGGGCATTCGCCAAATCCCCAGCGGACCCGATACAGCGCCACAAGAGCGCTTGGCGGCGCAGTGATCGGATGAGTTCGTTTCGTTCCGCGCCCACGTCCGAGAACAGGCCCAGGTCGACGCCCTCTCCACCGGAAGCGACCATGCATGACAAGCCGGGCATCGACCGACACCTGTGGGAGATCCGCCCCATCCGCGACCTGTTCATCTTCGGCGCCATCGCAGGACTCCTCTGGTCGTTCTATGCATTACATACCGTCTTTTTACCGGTATTTATCGCCCTTCTCTTCGCCTATCTGGTGAACCCGTTCGTCGACTACGCGTTTACGCACTGGGCGATGCCGCGTCCTCTGACGGTCGGGATACTCATGTTTCTGCTGGCCCTTGCCCTCATCGGCATCGGACTGTGGCTGGTGCCCCTCGTGATCGAACAAACTCAGACGTTGATCCAGAAAATACCCGTCTACGCTCGAAGTCTTTCACAACGTTATGACGCGTTGCTCAGCGGCTCGTCTTTCAACCTGCGCGATATCCTGGGCCGTCTGTACGACGACCCGCTGGCGACGCTTCAGCCTCTCCTCTTAGGAACCGGTCATGCCTTCGGCCTGTTGGGGCAACTGCTGGGGATCACGGTCAACGCCGCCCTCTATACGATTTTGATCCCCATCTACTTTTTCTTCTTCGCCTGGCACTTCAACAGTATGAGCCAGACCGTCGTTCGCCTGATTCCCTTCACGCACCGGCCGCAAACCCTGCACGCCTTGCGACGAATGGACACGGCCGTGCGCGGCTTCGTGTTCGAACGCCTCCTCATCACCGTCATTACCGGCGTCTTGTACGCAGCCGGTTGGGCGTTGACCGAAGTCCCTTACTGGTTCCTCTTGGGAGTAGCCACCGGGTTGGCGTCCCTGGTCCCCTACCTTTCAGCGATCGGGTGGCCCTTGGCCGTCATACTGAAGTACGCCGATGCGGTGACCGCCGGCCAATCCGTCCCGACCGAATGGATGGCGATCTTGCTGTGGCCCAGCGTGGCCTACTTGGTGGTTCAATTCATCGAAAGCTGGATCCTGACTCCCTGGCTGCAAAGCCACTCCACGGACATGAGCGCGGCGACGATCCTCATCGTCGTCTTTCTGGGAGGAGCGGTCGGCGGGCTGTTCGGGCTGATCTTTGCCATTCCCGTCGCCGCCTGTTTCAAGATTCTGATCGAAGAATTCGTGCGACCACGATGGCTTCGATGGGTCCGTGAGGCTTAGCGGGATGGCCGGGTGAGTCGCCAGGCCGACCGTGATTTGCTTCGATGCTGGGGGTCCGCATGCGGTACGGAAACCCTGGATCTTGGGACAGCGGATGCCCGCTGAAGAGACGTTGCGATGAGGCACTCGATAAAATGGACATCCTTCCGTTTGCCGGAATGGCTGCTGGTCTGCAGCTTGGCCTCCGGCTGTGCTTTGACCACGGGCATCGACGATCGCCGGCCATACGCGGACGACGATCGACGGTGCACGCCCAGTGATGACGACCTCGCATTGCGGAACATCTCCCTTGCAAAAGTCGATGCGGATGAAGGTCGCGCGGCACGAAACGCCGAGAATCGCATTCCAACCAGCTTTTCATGGCAGGCCATACAGACGGCCCAAGCCATTGAAGTGCTGCCGCTGCTCGGTCGGCTTGAAGTATTGGAAGAATGGCAAGGCACCCCGCAGGCCGACCCGCTGCAGCTCGCCGCAGTTCGGCACGAGGTGCTCGGCAGAATCGTGCTTGCCATGAGCGAAGTCTCCAGCACCGCCGGCAAAGCGGCATGCGAAATCGAGCGCACCTACCAGGCGGCGGATCGTCTGCGGGCCGGTGAACAGGCTCGCGTGAAACAACAGACGTTATGGGCCATTATCATCGGAGCGGCAGCCGCCATGGCGGCCGGCGGTGTCAGCCTGAGCGATGCGGGATCTTCGGCCGAAGGGATCGCCTCGCTGGCCGGCGGGCTCATCGCCGGGGTGCTCGGAGTGACGGCCTTGCATCAGGAAGGCGAGGAAACTTTCGACCATCCCAATAACATCTTGCGGGAAGTATGGGTCCATCCCGACCAGCCTCGTTACATTCCGCCGTCCATTTGGTTGCTGCTGAAACAGCGAATCGCGGAAGATGACGCGAGCCGATCGTTCCTCGATGAGCTTCTCAAAAGTTGGCGCCAAGAAGGCCGCCTCGGGAGTCCAGGCAGCAAGACGGAGGAGAAACGCACCGCGCTGTTTTTCAGTCCGGGCGGCTCTTACACCACGTCCGACTTGGTAGCCCGTGCCCAAATGCTCGATATGCTGCGTGCCAAGATTCTCGTCATGAATCAACATCTGGAACGCCTCATTCGTGAAGTCATGATCCAGACGGCCATGCGCAAACAATCCTGGTCGCCCGCCCGAAAGAATCCGTCACAGTCTAGGGAATGACCGAGTATAACAAGGCTCGCGGCCTAGCGTACATTCCACGACATGAGGTGGTGATTCATCCTCGTGAGGAACTGAAGATGTCGCCTCAATTCGACCGCATGTCACAATGCTCACTAGCCGGTGGGCAGGCCTCACACTGGAGGACCAGACCATGTCAAAACCTAAACGGGTAGATGCCGATCTTCTGATTCGACAGTATTATGAGGGAAACGATACCGGCGAGGAGGGAGCGTATCCTGAAGACACGCTCGCCTCGGTCCCGCATGTCTCCGACGGGGCGACACCGGACGCAACCTTGTCCGGCGGCGATATCGAGGCGTCTCGCAGCGGGACGGATACCGGTGAAGAGGCTGTAGGCGGTTCGACTCCGACGCCGGATCAGGACGTGGTCGAGGAATTAGGGAAGGCGGTGGGCATTACCTATGAAGACGCCGAGCCTCTCCGGTTCGGCGACAAATTGGCGGATCGCGATGCGCATCGCTGGGAATTGAATCCCGCCTCCTCCGAGGAATACCAGGAGCGAGTGCAGGAACTCACCTCTTCCAAGCCTGTCACGCCCGAGCATCCGGTGACCACACGACCGACACAAGCCGCCAAAACCGCCCCAGGTGCACCCGGTCGCGACAAGTCCCGCTTCAAAAGGGCGCCCAAGAAAAACCGTTGATATCGATGAGCTGATCTCCAGTTGATGTATGAACAGGACCTCTCACGGAAGGAGCCGACGATGATGGAACTGAACTCGTTATCTCAACAGCACCAGAATTGCCTCAACGCGTGTTTCTCATGTGCGCAAATCTGCGAAGCCTGCGCGAACGATATGATCGGCATGAAGCATCATCACGACCAGGATGATCTGATGATCCGTTGTATCCGGCTTTGCCGTGACTGCGCCGACATCTGTGTCCTTGCCGCGAAATTCATCAGCCGCTCTTCGCAGCGATCCGAGTCCCTGTGCCGGCTCTGCGCGGAGATCTGCGATCAGTGCGCGGAGGTGTGCGAACGCCATGCGCCGCAACATGCCATGTGCGGTCCATGCGCGGAAGAATGCCGTCGGTGCGCGGATCTCTGTCGCGAAATGGTCGGGTCCGCGGCCCACTCATGACCTGTATGGGAGGCTGAAGGAGAGCGCCATGCGGACTCTGGTAGCGATCGCCCTCTGGGGGATTGTCTGGTCGATTTCCGCGCCGATATCGGCGGCGGTCGTTGGCCTGCACCAAGCCGGTCCGCCCACTGATCCCAGCCCGGGACCGACCGATCCGACTCCCCGACCGTCTGGACCGATCCCGGCTCCTCAACCTCCGGTTCCTACCCCGAACCCGCCGCATCCGCCGCCGTCTCCGAGCCGCGGTTCATCGTAACGATTGGGAGGGTTCACATGGCACCGACCTATCGGGAGTCCATACGAGTCGGATGGACAATTCTCTGGCGGGGAGTGGGAAGCATGCTGCTGCTGCTGATGCTGATCAACGGGCTCATCCTCACGAACTTACCCGAGCTTTCCCGTACGAGCCCGTCTTGGGGAGCACTTCTCTTGCCGTTCGGGGTTACGGCATTCATCGGTGCCTTCGGCATCATGCCATGGCTTGTTAAGTCTTTGTGTACGACCACGTATCCCGGTTTTCGTCTGCGACTCATGCGCGAACCGACCGGTTCGGCTCATACATAAGACGTCTCGATAGGAGGTCGCACTATGAATAAGGCGTTCCCGCAGGCTGAATATCAACCTCGCTCCTATGACCTCCATGGCCTTCATGGGATTTCGGATCGGACGCTCGCCATGCATTTCAAGCTCTATGAAGGCTATGTCAAAGAAACGAATGCGCTCACGGAAAAAATCCGTCAATTCCTACTGGACGGCAAGGTCGATCAGGAAGAGATGCCGGTCTATTCCGAGCTCAAGCGGCGATACGGGTTCGAATACAACGGCATGGTCCTGCACGAGTATTATTTCGGCAATCTCACGACCGGCGGGTCGCCTGATCCGGCGCCGCCGTCACCGTTCAGACGTGCAACCGAAAGCAGCTTCGGCACGTACGAAGCGTGGAAAGCCGATTTCATCGGCGTAGGAAAGATGCGCGGAGTGGGCTGGGCCGCGTGCTACCTCGATCCCACGAGCGGGAGGCTTACCAATCACTGGATCACCTTGCACGAAACCGGTAATGTGGCCGGCTTCATCCCGCTGTTGATCATGGACGTCTGGGAACATGCATTCATCCTCGATTACCAGCCTGCCGAACGTATCGCCTACATTGACGCGTTTTTTTCGAATGTCGGCTGGAAGACGGTGGAGGATCGACTTGCGCGTTCGACGTCCGTCGAAGCGGCCGGTCCCGTAAAGACCATCTCAACGGCGGCTTGAATCACCATTCGATGATCGCTCGAACCGGGAGATGATCGGACGCCGCGCTGGAAAGCGCCGTCTTGTGAACGCGAATGTCGCTGACACTGCCTGGCGGCCTGATCCAAATACGGTCGAGCGCAAAAATAGGCCAGGGGGAGGGAAATGAGGGGAGCGGAGGCGAATGTCCGAACATTTTGGTGATCCACCGAAGCGGCCGCCCCCATAGAAACCATTCATTGATATCACCCATGAGGAGGCAGTGGTTGGTTCCGAACCGCTTGAGAAGCTCCCGCACCTGCCATCGCCTCTCCCCCGGCCTCAATCCCAAGTGCGTCGCAATGACCTGAACTTTTTCAATGCCGCACATGATATCTACATCGATGGCCCCGCGGGGCTCATGGTTCGACACACTCAGGTCCACCAACCGGATTTCTTCCGGCGTGCAGGTGGTCAGCACGCCGTTTCCGCATCCGCCGGCACGCCGTAAAACGGGACCCGCGATGGGAATCATGCGAAGGTGGCCGGCCAACCACCGCAACGTCTCCTCTTCTTCCACTTCTTGAAGGGCGATGAGATCGGCCTGTAACTCCTGTAGGACCGCCAGGATGCGCTCACAGCTATACCGTCCGTCCCACCCGACACACCGATGCACATTGTACGTGGCGACTACAAGACGCATAGTCATAACACAAAGACAATCGGGCAACCGTGCAATCGTAATGCCTTGAAAGACAAAGGCCGATTGCTTGAAGAGTGACCACTAAAAAACCGGTATGTGGCTTCATTCTTAGACACAGGATCCGGCTCATCCTCCGGACAAAGGACAACTTGTCCCATTTACTTCCATTACGGGAGCAATGTGCCTGCAGGGATAGGCGCATGATGCCCCGTGATTCGATATGGTTGCGCTTCGGCCAAATCGCGGAAACCAGCGCGCGCGTAGATCGTACGGCAGAAACGCCCGTGGAAATGGGCTGTCTGTCGTGCAATCCGTTCCCATGCGATCCATACCGCCTGCGAATCATCTCCGGAACGACCGTTCACATCGGCTATGAGCAGGAATGAGCGCAGCGCGGTCCTATTTTTGCAGACCATCAACGCAAACACGCATGCGAATAAAAACGCATGCACGATTTCCGATGAATTCTCCACTCAATAAGGAGCTTGATGATCATGGCTAAAACAGTACCTCTCATCGAACCCACGGCTTCATCCACGGAAGAACTTCGAGCGATGCTGCTCGGTAAACGGTCGGCTGTTCAGCAGCAGATCAATGAGCTTCTGGCTCAGTATCGGGAACACTACACCACGACCCACAACCATTCCGTGCTGGACCTGGAAGACATGTCGCTGCGCGACAGCACTGCCGAACAGCAATTGTCATTGCTGGAATCCCGAAACCGAACCCGTGTGATGTTGGATACGGCGCTCCGCCGGCTGGACGAGGGAGAGTACGGTCTGTGCGAAGACTGCGGCGCCGAAATCGGGGCGGGGCGCCTGAAAGCTCTGCCGTTCGCAAAACGCTGTGTGTCGTGCCAACATCAGGCGGAAGTGCTGGAGAAGATAGCGCGACAAGAAGATCGACGGGACGACGCGTAGCCCCGGCACGTGCATACTCGTTCTGATTTCAGTCTTTGGTCATCGGCATCCGTGGATGCAGGAACGCGTCCCGCATGCCCTGTTCGGATGCCTCGCCCTCGGTATCGACCGGCCTTACAGGGGGTTGGGGTGCAAATCGCTGAGGCAGGGTTCTTCACCGTGCGGCCGAAGTCCCTCTACTGGTGCACAACCCTCTTGAGGCGAGGTGACTCAGGCTCGACGTCTTGGGGCGTTCTCGCACCCCCATCGACGCTCCATCGTCCTGATCCGTATGCGGCCACATACAGGAGTCCACCGATCATGGCGAGATTTTTCAAAAAGTGAATCATTTGATTCTGATCGCCGGAATTCGTGTGGAATACCAAGGTAGCCGGAATCATGAAGAGGATGAGCGCCGTCGCACCCCATCTGGCCCACACTCCAAGCACCACTGACAACCCACCCGCCACCTCCAGCGCGACCGCTCCCGCATAAAGAAACGTGGTGGCTGTCGTGATGCCCATTGCAGCCATGTACTGCTGCGTCCCCTCGGGATCGGTGATCTTGTTGACACCCGACATCACAAAAATCAACCCGAGCAAGACCCGTCCGATGAGACTCGCATACGCCTGACCATACATGGTATGTCCCCTTTCCCTGGGATGTATCGAGCGGCGTCGAACGTGCGACCTACGACGTCCGTCGCGCCAAGTGAATCATGACACCCAAATAATCTTGCACGTGTCGCGTGACGAGGAACCGGTGGCGCGCGAACTCCTTGGCCTGTCGACCGATCGCTTCGATCCGCTCCGGCTCATTGAGCAGACGTTTGATATAGAACGCCGCGCCGGCCGGTGAATTGACGGTGTAGCCGGTGTAGCCGTGGATCAATTGGACGGTAATGCCGCCGGTATCGCCGCCGATGACCGGTTTGCCTTTCCACATCGCCTCCGTCACCGTCAAACCGAATCCTTCGCGTACGGATTTCTGAAGAATGATGGTCGCGGCACGCTGCAGCGCATTGATTTCCAGGTTGGCCGTCGGCGGCAGCAACAGAAGTTGCACGTCGGGATCCACGCCCACCGCTTCCTGCACCTCGGCAAGAACCGCCGCACCTTCAGGATCATCGGTCGCCGTGCCCCCCGCGAGCACGAGCCGGCAATCGTGGCTCTGTTTCACGATACGGTACGCGGCCACCACTCCAAGCGGATCTTTAAACCGATCGAACCGAGAGACCTGCAGCAAGAGCGGCTTATCCGTCGGCACTTTGAGCTTCTCCAAAACGGAGCTGATTTCCTCCTGCGTGAGGTCCCGGTTCTTATCGCTCAACGGGTCGATCGACGGATAAACGATGAACTGCGGCACCGGCAACCGGCGGGCGAATTTCGGGAGCGACACGATGGCCGCATCGTATTGCGAGACGAAAGGACGGAGAAATTGCCATACCGCCGGCTGAGGAGTCGACACGTCGATGTGGCAACGCCATAACCATCTCGCTCCGGGAGGACGGGAACCGATCAGTGCCGCCGGTTGAGGATCATGGATCATGGCGAAATCGGCGTCGAAGTCCAGCCGCTTCGCGTTTTCGCGGTTGACTTCGAGGTAGGCATCCAACATGGCTTTGGTGATGTGCTGCGAAGTTCCTTGGAGGGCATTATGAAAGCTCTTGGTCGTTTGATAAAACGCGTCGGAGCCGACCATGACTTCCCATCTGGTTTGAACCCCGAGTTCGTCGAACAAGGGCAGAAGACGATGGAGCATTTCGGCCACTCCGCCCCCGTACCGGGTGGAGTTCACGTGCAACATCCGCGTGCCTTCCAGCCGCCGACCCAGCTGGCGGAGCAGTTCGATCGTGCCGGGAGGCACGACCGGACGGTATTGTTCAAGCAGTTCCATGCGCCATCGTCTTCATCAGTTCACCGTCGCACAATGCGACGATGCGGGCGCGCATCCCTTCCAAACTCAGGCCGAGACGCACCACCCGTTCCACTTGGGAGGACAGCCCCGGCAGATTCAGGCCGTCCTGAGCCTTCAGCCAGTGCGAAAAATCATCGAAGCCGGGGGTCTTTCGCATGCGTGCCTCACATAGATGGAAATACAGGGCGCCCGCTTCGATGTCCTGCACCGCGTTACGGAACTCCAACAATGTCCAAGCCTGACGGTCCAACGGCGCCTCGATGACGTAGGAACGCACGAAATCAAACGGTTCCGCGCCCATGGCGCGATACACGAAAGGATTGTGGCTGAGATGGTCGTCGATGATGGCGATGATGTCTTGCCGCAACGCCTCGAGCGAGAGGTATGAGAACGGATCCAATACTCCCAGGCGTTCTCCAAGCACGCGGTCATGAGCGGCCAGCGCCGCCCACGTGGCGAAGTCGTTGGGATACAGCGTCTGAGCATAGGCGTGACGCAAATAGTAGCTGTGCGTGTGATAATAGATGCTGTCGGACGGCACCTCCTCTATCAACTCCAGGAGTCGAGGCACGTCCGTTGCGCGCTTGCCCAGCACCTCGCGCAGCTCCATGCAACTGACGAACTGAAACGGGCGCACGGTCCCTGGGTATTCATTGATGGACGGGTTCATGCGGCCGACTTGCGAGGATTGCGCTCCGGACCGGCCTGCAGTCGGGGCCGCACCGGCTTCCCGGACTGGTGATGGGTGTCTGATCCGAAGTCCAGTTCTTTGCGTTCTTTGCGAAACTGCGTCGTGACGAATTCGGTTTGGTCGAGCGTCAGGGAACCCCAGGGATGATGCCGAGCATCCTTGTAATCCCCGTGTTCGATATGGTCCAGATATTCCGCCCAGGACAGCAGCGTACCCTGACAAAGATCGCGGTCGGACGGCAGCGTCGTTTTTTCCAGCTCCAATCGACGCATCAGTTCGCCCATCAACCAAAGAGGGATCTGCAATCGACGTCCGGGGTAGATGAATCCGAAGAGAATCAAGTGACTGAAGAGAACTCTCCAGTGCGGGTTGAATCTCCACAGCAACCGGGGCCAGTCGAGCCTTTGGGAGCACGCGTGGAGCAAATGGGCGACGTCCGCTCCGTCGAAACGGTCCCGTTCCATGATGAACGCTTTCGACCAAATCATTTCTTCCACAGGCACCAATCGCACGTTTTCTCCCAGGACCACCGCGGCCGGAGCCGATTCGAACCATTTCTGATCGACGGCACAAATCCCGTTTCCTGATCCGTAAATAATGTCGATCACATGACCGTTTCGGTGCGCCTTGCAGATCCAATGCGAGAACCGCACTTCCGTCTCGTACCCTGCTTCGGTCAGATACCGCAGCAATTGACCTGCGTTCTCCCGGAGCACGAAGACATCGAGATCCTTGGTCCGGCGAATGATGCCCGTGTAGCTTCCCAACGCAAATGCGCCGCCTACCAGAAACGGCACTCCGGAACGCTGCATATCTTGTAGTGCCAGCCGATAGGGATTCTCCGCCGTATGATCGGCCGGATCCGCCGGACGCCTCATATCGACCTCACCTGTCGCGGAATCGGAACGTTGATGATCTTCACGGGCTCCTGCCCCGGTGATGCCGAGCGAAGCAGGGGAAGCGCGACGTTGTAGACCGGCACACCCTCTTTGGTGCGGCCTTCCAACGTGCCGTGATGCGCGTGGCCGTGAAATACCGCCGTCACGCCATAGCGATTCACCGGTTCTTCGAGACGGCTGGTTCCGAGGAACGGAATGATTTCCGGGGATTCTCCGATGACGGTGTCGAACACCGGTGCATAGTGCATCAGGACGACTCGCGCTGAAGTCGTCAACTTGGCCAACGCGGATTCCAATTTGAGCGCTTCGTCCACTGATTCTCGAACAAATTGTTTGAGTACCGACTCTCCCCATGCTTGTAGGAGCCGGTCCCCAAACCCGCCGGCGAACCCTTTCACTCCGACGAATCCTATACCATGTATCTCCACCGAGGTTCCGTCCAGCACGTGGATTCCATGACGCGTGAAAATGTCGGCCACCGTATCGGCTTCTCCCGATTCATGATCATGATTTCCAAGAACGGCGATGACGGGAATGCCGTTCAGGGCCGGAAGCGCGGCGGCGAAGAGCCGCGCTTCCTCGGGCTTCCCGTAATCGGTGATGTCCCCGCACAATAAGAGCACATCGGACCGCTCGGCGATCTGCGTAAACAGCGCGCGAAGCTCGTCGAGACCCAGCCGAGGACAATGAAGGTCACCGACGGCTGCAACCCTCAAGACTCCATCAACCGGCATCTCGATCAGACCGCATCACGTTTCATGGTTGAGCCGTCTGAACCCGAAGGGTGTTACGGACCCTCTTCACCCCGTCGACCTGTTTGGCCAACTCCTCCGCCCGTGCCCTTTGCTCCGCTGTTTGCACCACGCCGCTGAGCTGAACGATCCCCTGCTCGGTATCGACGTCTACCCGCGTGAAATTGGCCGTGCGTTCGGCGGTGAGCTGAGTTTGGACCGCCGCGGTCACGGACGCGTCCTTCATGGTCTGCGAAGCCGCTTGTTCCGTCGTGGTCTGACAAGCCGCCAGCCCGCCGCTGATGCACAGCATCAGGGCGAGCCACAACCTTCCCATGAAGCACCTTCCGTGATGCCGTTCCATGTTACAACGCCGAACGCCCCGGCTCGCGGACCGAATCTTGGGCTTGCTTGGCGAATTCTTTGGCGGAGCGTCCGGCGTCGCGAACCGCCTCTTCTCCCTTGTTATAGTATTCTTTACCCCGTTCGACCGCGGTATCCCAGGCCTCTTGTCCCTTGTCCACCAATTCATCCTTCGCGCGGTTGGCGTAGTTGCGCAACAGACCCCGCAGCTCCGAGCCCGGCTGAGGAGCAAACAATAGTGCGAGACCCGCCCCGATCAGCGCCCCGGCCATGAATGCGGAAAATCCCGCGGCGTCTCCGATTCCTTCGTCGTAATAGTTTCCGTTGCGCATAATTTCGCCCTCCTTTGGCGTGTGTTGTGTTTATTGAATGAGGCTGACCTACACGTGCATATCTTTTAACTCTCGTTCCGCTTCAAACCAATGGGACCAATCGTTCCCATGCTCGCAACCGCTTTCTTGGAATAAAAGAAAAGCGCGCTCTGCAATTCGGCGGTGCATGGTTGCCGACTCATTCTCAATGCCTACATGTCCATTGAAAGCGGCCGGCGCGTGAGCGAGAGTCTCAGATACTCCCGAATCGGCAGACGGACCCTCTTGAATCCGCTCCCGCCGCTTCTTCGATCCCACGGCCAGTTGTAATGAAGGTTGCCCAGTGGGGCTTTCAGTTTGTTCGATAGCTTGCGCGCCCGCAGACAGCGCCGCATCCGACTTCGCCGCCCTTGTCTTTTCTCTTGTTTTTTCCTTAGAGGGCTTGTTTTTCACTTTGTCCGTTCGTTCCCGTGCCATAACCTCCTTTCCCCGCCTGGTTCCGTTCTCATTCTTCATTCGGAATGATCGGGTTCTTCGCTTCGCGACGACAGCAACTGCTTGATCGTCGTGGCGGTACCCATGTCGGATGCCTCGACTCGGACCTGATCGCCTTCTTTGAATGCACACTGACCGATCTGAAATCCGGATCCGCGGGCGACATCTTCATTGGCACGCGCATCCGTGGAGCCCACGGTCGTCTTCCGGTGAGACGGATCACCCGTCGGCGGAGCGACGGCATGCTGCTGTAGATCTTGTTGATCGGAATGACCGGACGTCCGAGACTGGTCCTTTTGCCGGGATTGCTGTTCCATATACGGAGTCGGCGGAATTTCCGAGCGTTCCCGATTTCCTTCGTGCCCAGATGAAACGTGGATCTGGTCGCTGGAAGGACAAACCTTGTTCGTGTCGGTCGTGACTCGAATGCGCACGTTCTGCCCGTGATCTCCTTCGATCGTATATTCCTCGCCGTGGATCGTTTTGATGGCGCCGATGATGATTTCGGGTCCGGCAAGAATGGGCGATGACGTTCCACCCTCAAGACCCAGCCCCTGCTGGCCTGCTTGCTGGCTTGCTTCGCCCTTAGCCACGCCGTCACCTCCTGCGCCTATCGCCACCGCGTTTCCGGAAACGCCGACGGCGAAGACGACGGCACAAACGATCTGAAGCGTCCTATCGTTCCGTTTTCCAATCTCTTTTCTCGTTCGTATCGATTCCATGTGTCCTCTCCTTGCGGTTCACGCAGCTACGCGATTCCTTTGTCCGGTGACCACCGGTCCGATCGATCCAACATACGCACATCATGAGAGGCGTCAGAGGCGTCCTGGGACCGCAGCCGGCGGCCTTGCCTCCGGTAGATGTAATACACGCGGTGGTCCGCCGTCAGAGCCCAGCAATCCGGGGCGAGCAATCGCACAAATACGACTCCGTTCCCGGTATCTGAAACGGATTTCGCATGTCCCGTTTCCAGGAGATGAGCTTCATCAACCATACGCCCCAACTTAGCCGACCTACCGGAGATCATTAACTAGGAGACCGCCTAGGTTTGCCAATGGGATGCTCGGGAAGATCCGAGTGAGCCTTCGACGAGGAACCTGCGATGGTACGAGTCAACGAGGGGCTCCATGGTGATGAACGGCAGGGCCGCGCTCGTATCTCTTCTTCTGACGATGGAGGGCTGTCACGGCTTGCCGACCTTTTCCCGCAGCGGCGAAGTGAGAGAGGTCGTCATCGGCGACGGATTGTCGACCTCCGCCATCCAAGTCAACGTAGGAGATGAAATTCGCTGGACGAATAGGCGCGGGACGCCGTTGCGGATTACGCTCGTGGACTATGTACTGGACCGACTTTCGTGCCGCCGCAATTTCAGCGGACATTTTTATAGCGGAGCGGAAGCCGATCTCCAACCGAACGAACGCGCCGCTCTCTGCTTTCAGAGCCCGGGAAGGATCCGCTATATCGTCCGCGGGATGTCGGATTTCCGCAACGGAGAAATCGCCGACTCCGGGGAAATTCAGATAGGAGGATCGGTAGAGAATCCGATCGTGCCGAACGAATCAGTCGTCAGTGCGCCTCCGTTCGATGAGTGAGCTTCTTGATCTAGGGAAACCCCTCGTTTCATTATCGCCCCTATCCGCATAATTTCATTCTAGGTTTTAACCGGTGGATGACTTTGGAGTTGCCGATCCGTTCCCGTGAATCAGCACGTCCATCATCAACGGAAAGGAAGGGATTGAGATGAAGATTGCTCACGTCGCGCCGTTGCGGGAAAGCGTTCCTCCTCAACGCTACGGAGGGACAGAACGGGTCGTGTCCTATTTGACGGATGAACTCGTTCGCCTCGGTCATGAGGTGACGCTGTTCGGAGCCGGTGATTCCGCTACATCCGCCGCTCTGTACGCCGCTTGCGCATCGTCTTTGCGTTCGACTCCCAAGATTGGATGCCCGGACGCTCCATACGTTCTTCTGGTCGAGCGTGCCTTCGGAACGTACGCCGAACACTTTGATGTCATCCATTCGCACATCGATCTTTTGGGGTTTCCCCTCGCCCGTCGATGCCGCACGCCCGTGCTGACGACGCTCTATGGTCGGTTGGACCTGCCGGAACTTCTCCCGGCCTTTCAGCATTTCTCCGAATTGCCGGTCGTCTCGGTATCGGAGACGCAGCGGTGTCACATGCCGTGGATCAATTGGCAGGGCACCATCCACCATGGATTGCCGCGCAATCTGTATTCCATGCATCCCAATCTCGGCCGGTATCTCGCGTTTCTGGGTCGCATCTCGCCCGGCAGAGGAGTGGAACAGGCCATCGAGCTGGCGAAAAGAACCGATATGCCGATCCGGATCGCCGCCAGGGTGGATCCGGCGGATCGGCAGTATTTCGAGCAGATCGCACCGCTCTTCGAACATCCGTTGGTGGAATATGTCGGCGAAATCACCGACGCCGAAAAAGATGATTTTCTCGGTGAAGCCTATGCGTTGGTCTGCCCGGTCGAGCAAGCGGACCCCTTCGCGTTGGCTCCGATCGAGGCTCTCGCGTGCGGCACCCCTGTGCTGGCCTATCGACGGGGAGGGATGCCGGAAATAGTGGACCACGCGGTTACGGGATATCTATGCGACACCTTGGCGGAGATGGTACATACGGTGGCATGGGTACCGAATCTCGATCGAAGCCGATGCCGAGAGGCATTCGAGAAACGGTTTACCGTCGAACGCATGGCGCAAGATTATCTATCGGTGTATCGGCAATCGGTGCATAACCATCAGGCCCGGCAGGCGGCTGAAGGTTCCTACCGCATCATGCGGCAGTCGACGCGTTCAGTATCCAACGGCGATGCCCGCATCGATGGACCTCATATGAGAAAGCCGCGCAAAACAGGGCAATTGGCCGTCTGACCTTTTTCGAGCGATCGCGAGCTGTGGCCGGATCAGGAACGACGGTGAGTAATCCCGAGACGCTGCGCCATGCTCGCCGTCAAATGCTGCCGCACCTTGGCGTACTCGGCCCAGGGATCGTTGGCCAGTTGCGACAATCGTTCCTCGATATTCTGCAGGGTAAACTGGTCGGACCGCAGCTCGGGAGAGCATTCATCCCATGCCAGGGGGATGGAAATGGGCGCGCGCGGTTTGGCGCGCGTCGAATAGGCCGCCACTGCGGTCGCGCCCTGGCCGTTCCGCAGGAAATCGATATACACCTTGCCGGTACGCGCGCGTTTCGACATGTTGTCGGTGAACCTCGAAGGGATCGTTCGCGCCATATGCTCGGCCAGCGCCTTGGAAAAGCTCTTCACTTCTTCCCAGCTGTGTCGCCGCTGTAACGGCACCACGACATGCAGGCCCTTCCCTCCCGTCGTCTTCACGAAGGACTTCAGCTTCAACTCATCCAAGAGCGCTTTCATCAAGAAGGCCGCCTCAACGACTTCCTTCCATGGCACATCGGGAGCCGGGTCCAGGTCGAGGATCATCCGATCCGGCCGATCCAACCGATCCTGCTTGGATCCCCAGGTATGGAGTTCCAGCACGCCGAGCTGCGCGAGCGCGACGACGGCCGAGGCCGTGTTCGCCACCATATAACAGGCGCGTCCGTCGGTCTCCTCCACCTCCACGCGATCGATGGCTTCGTGGACCTGATCGGTGACATGTTTTTGATAAAAGCAGCCGGACTCGTGTCCTTCGGGACAACGAACGAGCGTCAACGGTCGCCCTCGAAGATGCGGTACGATCCAGTCCGCCACGCTCTCATAATAGCGTGCCAGCTGCAGCTTCGTGATCCCATCGTCCGCGTAAAGGACGCGATCTGGATTGGAGATTCGAATGCCGGCCACCGTAGACGACGATGCGGACAAGCTCCGAGGTCGGTTGGATTGGTCCATGCCTGAATGCCCGGTCTTTCGCTTGTCGACCGGTGTGGCGGCATCCGGCATCGGTTGTGAAATTTTCGCGGGAGGAACGGGAGCTTCACGCACGATGACGCCCGCCGGTTTGTCGTCGCGCAACCCGAGAAATGCCGCTTGGCGCAACAACCCTTCTTGAGTCCATTCGGCAAATCGGACCTCGGCGACCAGCTTCGGGGTGACCCAATGCACGCCTTTGGCGTCCCAGCCCGTTGGCGGATTGACGAACGGGGAACGTGAGGTTTCCAGGGGTCGAAGCGTTCGGTGCAAATCAGCAAGACGGGCTTCGGAAAAACCGGTGCCGACTCGGCCGACATACCGGAAAGGGCGGTCCGATTTCTCGTGGTCATACACTCCCAACAACAACGCGCCGAATCCCTGTCGCGATCCGGAGGGCTCGGTATATCCCCCGATCACAAACTCTTGACGGCGATGGCACTTCAGCTTCACCCAATTGCGGTTGCGCCCGGGAAGATACGCGGCATCGGCCCGCTTCGCAATCAACCCTTCCAAGCCCTGCCGGCAGGCCGTTTCGAACACGGTGCGGCCCTCTTCTCGGATATGGTCGCTATACCGAAGAGTGCCTCCGGCCGGCTGGCCCGCCAGCAGCGCCTCGAGTCTCCGCTTGCGCTCATGCAGGGGCCTCCCGCGGAGGTCGACCCCGTCGAGAAATAAGAGGTCGAACACGAAATAGACGAGCCGGCCGTCCCACGCGCGATCGAATGCGTTCTGCAACGCTTGGAAACTCATCGTCCCGTCCGCGGCCAGCGCCACGATTTCTCCGTCGAGCCAGGCGTTGCCGACGCGCAACGTGGCCGCGGCGTCGGCGTGTTCCGCCAACTTTGCCGTCCATTCCCGCCCGTTTCTGGAGAACATCGTTGCCGTCCCGTTACAGATCCGACAGAGCATGCGGTAGCCGTCATACTTGAGCTCATACAGCCAGCCTTCTCCCTTCGGGACTTCATCGACCAGTGTGGCCAGTTGCGGCTCCATCCATTGCGGGCAGGCGGCCTCTCGGGCCCCTCGCTTGGCGTCGCTGAGACGCCGATCGCCGTTGGAAGGTATCGCCTTGTCGGACTTCTTGCGGGCCGGCATGCCGCCGGGGACCGACGCCGTGCCATGGCGTGACGCTCGGTCGGAATGCCACTCCGCCGGCCGAGCGGCCGCGATTTCATCCATACTCATCCCGCTTTTCACGCTTTTAGCGAGAGCAAGCGTGGAGCCGGCGGAAACGCCGGTGCGGTCCGCTCCGTCACGTTCCTTGATGAGCAGCCAGTTTTTTCCGTCCCGATTGCGCGTTCCGTTCATTCGCACCAGGGTCCAACGCCCCTGCAGCTTCTGTCCCTCAAGCGTGAACTTGAGATGTCCTTTCTCATAGGCGGTCTTCGGGTCGCCATCGGGAATCCAACGACCTCGGTCCCAGACCATGACGGTCCCCGCGCCATACTGCCGAGGGGGAATGATGCCTTCAAAATCGGCATACTCCATCGGATGGTCCTCAACATGCACGGCCAACCGCTTATCGGAGGGATTCAGGCTCGGCCCTTTGGGAACCGCCCAACTCTTCAAGGTGCCGTCGAGCTCCAGCCGAAAATCGTAGTGCAACCGCGTCGCGGCGTGCTTTTGGATGACGTACAGCAATTCCGCGGAGGACTTCGCCCCTGTGGAGGAACCGCGCGGTTCAGTGGTGTGAACGAAGTTCCGCTTCTTCCGGTATGGCTCCAACTTCTCTGAAGATTTCATCGCGGTGTTCGGACGGAATGGATCTCTGTGCGCGCGCGTTCGGTACAGAGGAACAACGCCTTTGTCCTGCGGTCCGCGACCGCGTCAACTCTCGACCGGCACGATCAGCGCCATCGAAACCGCCTGACGGACCATTTGGCTGGCGTACCCCCACTCGTTGTCATACCAACTCATCACCTTGACCAGATTGCCGTCCACGACCTGCGTCATATCGACATCGACGATCGACGCCCGGGAATCTTGGATGATGTCGGAGGACACGACCGGATCCTCCGTCACTCCCACGACGCCGGCATAGCGGTCGCTCCGCGCCTCCTCCAAGAACATGTCGTTCACCTGGGACACGCTCGTTTCGCGTTCCGTCAGCATCACGATGTCGGAAAGCGAACAAATCGGGACGGGCACTCTGACGGCCGCGCCTTGAAATCGCCCCTTGAGATTCGGCAAGGCGCGCGCCGTCGCCACCGCGGCACCGGTTACGGACGGCACAAGGTTGGCCGCAGCCGCCCGTCCGCGACGCTTGGTCTTGTGGTTGCCGTCTACCAACGCCTGACTGGCGGTGTAGGCATGTGTCGTCGTCATCACCGCCTTTTGCAGACCGAGACGGCGGTCGATGATTTCCAAGATCGGCGTCACGCAATTCGTCGTGCAGCTCGCGCAGGACAAGATCGGTCCGTCCTTCTCGTCATACACGTTGGCGCCGTAGATGACGGTCGGGATGTCGTCGTCCTTGGCCGGCGCGGACAAGATCACCCGCTTCGCTCCGGCTTCGAGATGTTTCGACAGCGCCGCCCTGGTGTTGAACCGGCCTGAACATTCAAAGACGACATCGATGCCCAGCTCCGCCCACGGAAGATGGATCGGATCGCGCTCCGCGTACACGGCATACTTGCGGTCGGCCATCGCAAGGGCATCCCCTTCGGCTTTCACCCGGATATGATAGCGACCATAGACCGTGTCGTGATTCAGCAGATAGGTCAGGTTTTCGGGAGAGGCGACATCGTTGATTGCCACCAGATCGAGTCCCGGCGTGCCGGCCAAAATTTTAAACGTGGCCCGGCCGATTCGCCCGAGACCGTTGATGGCCACTCTCATGAACATGTCCTCGTTGATGTTGGCTTTATGCCGTCTGTTCCAGACGAAAGCGGCTACGTTTCTTGTCCAGGGCTGCGAACGCCGCATCATACGCATCGACGAATTTTTGCACGCCTTCATGCTCGAGTTGCCAGGTCACGCAGTTGAAGTTGATGCCCGTCTTCTCCAACTCGAGCATGACACGTTCCGCTTGCTCCGGATCCGCCTCGACGGCATCCGGCACGACCCGGCCATGATCGGCAAAAGCCCGCAGGGTGGACTCGGGCATGGTGTTGACCGTGTCTCGTCCGACCAAAGATTCGACATACACGACATCCCGGTAGTCCGGATTCTTCGTGCCAGTACTGGCCCATAAAGGCCGCTGTACTCGCGCGCCATGAGCCGCCAATTGAGCCCATCGGTCGCTGCCAAATGTCTGCCGAAACGTCCGGTAGGCCAGTTTGGCATTGGCGACCGCAGCGCGCCCCCGCAATCGGGCCGCATGCGGCTGTCGGCCGCCATCCTTGGCGGAGATGCGTCGCTGCAACAGCTGATCGACCAGCACGTCAATGCGGCTCACGAAAAAGCTTGCCACTGACACGACGGGCTGCAACGGTTGACGATCTGTGAGGCGCCGTTCGAGAGCCGACAGATAGGCTTCGATGACGGCCTGATAGCTGGGAATCGAAAATAACAAGGTGATATTGATCCCGATGCCCTCAAAGAGCAGCTGCTCGATCGCCGGTACCCCGGTCTCCGTCGCAGGAATTTTTATAAGGAGATTGGGGCGATTCACTCGTTCGACGTAGCGACGAGCCTCCTCCATGGTCCCCTCGCTGTCATAGGCGAGATGAGGCGATACCTCCAGGCTGACGTACCCGTCGAGACCATCGGACTCTCGATAGACGCCAAGGAGCAAATCGCAGGCTTGCTGAACATCGGCAATCAGCAACTCTTCGAATATGTCCTCCGTCAATTGCCCTTCGCGGGCCATCGATTCGATGTCCCGGTCATAGTCATCGCTCGCCAAGGCATCCCGAAACGTCGCCGGATTCGCCGTGATGCCTCTCAGGCCCAGGTCTCGAATCCAGCGGGCGAGCTCTCCGCCGACGATCATGTGACGCGTCAGGTTATCCAGCCAGTAGCTCTGTCCACAGGCCAAGAGCTCTCTAAGCGGCCGGCTATCCTCGGGCTGAGCCGTCATGCAACCTCCTATTCCAATTGCCCTTACCGGACTTTGGTCATCTCATCTCCTTCAGCGAGCCGTCGGGTACCGGCAACTCACGTACTTTGGGCGGATCTATTTTCAGTACCGCCTCGGCTTCACCATTAGATTTAACTTGCGCAGCGACGCTATCGCCCACCTTCACTCGTGACTGAATTTTCGTGTCGGGAACGACGCGCACGTGGCTTTGCACCCCGTTCGGTTGCGCGATCCAATATGATTCTTCGATATTGACGATTTCTCCCGTGACATTTCGACAGGGTGCATTGCTCGTACAATTTTCCGATAAGGGAAATGCCGGGACGGTCCCTTGAACGCTGTTCTGAGGTTGACCTTGATTCGATTTGTGCTCTTCTGCTATGCCGATGACCGCCAACCCCGCCGTGACGGACATCGTGATGATCACTACGATGAAAGTCATACTTATCCATTCCTTTCTTTGTACCGCTGTGACTGGTTTTTCGGCTCCGGGTGTCTTGCCCGTGTGTCCTCGACGCCGTCTTACTGAACTTCGTCCGGATCGGCTTGTGTCATCTTGCCTTTCTTCCGATCAACACCGGCATTGGACGACTGATCCTGCCCATCGCCGACGTTGATCGTCCCTGCTATATTTTCCTCACCGCTGGGAAGATTGGAATCTGCGCGCACCACATACTTGATTTCCGATGAGTTCTTGAAACAAACGCTCGCCGTATCGTTGACGCCCAACTTGGCCGTATATTGATTTTTGTTCCCGCCGCTCATCATCCCGCCGAACCCGCGCTGGCAGGTCAACTGTCCCTCCACCGGCAAAAGGAAAATCACGCGCGCGTCGCCTTGCCGCTTGTTGACCCAGCGAATTTCGTCTCCCGGATTCACGGTGACCGTCGCCGGCTCTACATTTTCCCGAATGACGATGTCCTTCACTTCCCCGGTTCGGGTGATCGTCGGCATCCCATCTCCTCCCCCGAGTCCCATGCTCTGGCAAGCCGATAGAGACATCGCCAGCGCTATGATGATGCCTGATTGTCGCTTCATCGCGTCCTCCTTGAATATGGTTAGAATGGATTCCAAAGCTTCCTTATTATTCACTCTTGACGCACTGCAAGAGCTACACCGTAGAAAGAACGTTGTTTGAGTCAATGATTTGTACGTCGTACGGGTCTTCATCGACATCGCTATTCATAGGCCAAGACATTTTGTTCCAAGCCCAAGACAGGTTAGCCGCTTCGCTTCACAGCACATACCAATAGACTGGCCCTGATTCCGTTGGTTCAACACTGGATGGTTTCCTAGGGAGAGGAGAAGAAATTGGGTTCTTCCTTTCGTAATTCACCAATAATAGGGATAACCATAGTACCCCCGATATCCTGCTCCCCAACCATATGGATAGCGGTAGCCGTAATAGGGTGCATAGCCGCTTTTCATGCGGTCCCAATCCCAGACCGTGACGTGCTTCATGGCGAGCTGAGGAACCTGTTGCTGCACCTCATCGACGTTGATGGTAGTTGAGCCCAGCACTTCCCCCACGACCGTGATGCGTTTCTTTTCATCGTCGAATATGGCCGGGTCGGACACCTGATCGCCGCCGTCGATGACCACGAATCGTCCTTTCGATTCGGTTTCACGATCCGTCGGCATCAGGTCCTCGGACAACGGGATCTGCAGCACTTCGATCCTCGTGCCTTCGTTGACACGCTTGGCCGACAGCACTTTGCCGCCTGCCAGCATGAGTTTTCCTTTGTACGCTTGCGGATTGCCCTTGATATCGGAATATCGCAAATCGCGATCGACCTTTCCTTCCAGCCGCTCCGGAATGACGTCCGTCCGATTACATCCAGCGGCAAACAGAACCACGGCCGACATCATCACACTCATGAGGAGATTCATGTGTCACCTTACCTTTCTACATAGTTTCCAGATGGGTTGATTGATTGCAACCAGGACTCGGCGTGAACCGCATGGCATCCCATTCGCACCGCCGCACGGCAAAAGAACCCAGCCGGAGAATAGCAGGCCGATCCAGGGCGAAGCTGATATCTTACGGTTGAAGTTCAGCGGCCATGACGGACGGCATGTCGCCGTCATAATGCCTTACCAGTAATAGGGGTAGCCGTAGTACCCGCGATATCCCCATGCATAGGGATACCCGTACCCGTAGGATGGGCCATACCCGCCTTTCACACGATCCCAATCCCATACCGTTATATGCTTAATGGCCAGCTGAGGGACTTGCTGCTGAACCTCGTCGATTCGGATAGTCGCCATGCCCAAGACCTCTCCCACGACGGTCACGCGTTTCTTCTCATCATCGAACACCGACGGATCTGAAACCTTATCGCCGTCGCGATCGATGACGACAAACCGGCCTTTGGACTCGGTCTCGCGGCCGGTGGGGATTAAATCTTCGGATAGTGGGATCTGCAACACCTCGAGTTGGGTCACTCCTTCCGTCCGTTTTGCCGCCAACACTTTTCCGCCCGCCAACATCAATTTTCCTCGATGGGTGCCGGGATTATGTTTGATATCGGTGTATCGAAGGTCTCGATCGACGCGTCCCTCTAGCCGCTCGGGAATCACGTCCTTACTTTGACAGGCCCCGGCAATGAGACACAGCAGAACCACATTCAATGAAAGAAGTGCGCGATTCATAGTTCCCCCCTTGTTCAACATACAGCCGACGCGCAAGCGTATGATCTGGTCTTGCAATACCGATTCCTTTGGCGGTACAGCGCTCACATTTTTCTGGCATGACAGCCGTTCCTGTAGATGTCTACCTAAGTATGGTGAAAAGCGAGAGAAAGTTTTACAGAAGCTGTATCAAACGATTGACTTGTCCCGGGCTCTTCTCATCCTCCAGCCACAGGACTCCCTGACCTCTGCTCCGGGTGGACAACGTGTCCTTGCTAAGAGAAGTTATCCGGGCCGAACCGAGCACCCGTATAGGGGAAGCTGGACATCACGACCGCAAGATCTCCGACCCGATATTGCGTCGCTTCTGATCGTCTCCGGGATCTCGGCGAGTGATGCATGTCCGATGATGATAAGGTAGTCGGATCCTGTCGGAGCTGTTCCGTGCTCTAATGAGCTGATCTCCTTATCATTTCGCAGACAACTCAAAGCAACATCCGTAGAAACCTCGATGGGAAAGCAGGATGACCTATCACGCGAATATCTCACGCATTTGGACGCCTCGGATATTCAACTACTCGGCCCGCCCCTCTGGCTCATCCGTCGATCGCCTAGGCCGAGGCGTAATGCTTCGATATCCAACTCCCCTTCGAGGCGATGCAGGACCTCGTCGCTGATCGTGCCGTCATCCCGGAGTTGAATCAGCGCAGACCGTTCAGCCGCCAATGTCTCCTCTCTAAGCCGCAGAAGCGCATCCGTCGTCTCTTTTGCGCATTCAGGATCTATCTCGGCATCCGGCGTGAACCGGCGGAGTCGCCCCTCATAGTGCAGGTGCAATTGATCGAGATGATGCGGCTTCGCCCATCCTTCCGCATGGAGTTCGGCCAAGCGGGCCAAGGCCGCGCCTGCAGCCCGCTCACGAGCCTGCATCTGTTCCTGTTCTTCCTCCGTACCTCCGCTCACTCCCAGCCACCGTATCAGCGGGGCCAAAGTCAGCCCCTGTAAGACCAACGTGGCCAGGATCACCGAGAAGCTCAGAATGATGATTTCACTCCGATGGGGAAACGGTTCACCGGTATCAGTCCATAACGGCAACGCCATCGCGGCAGCCAGCGTGACGATCCCTCGCATGCCGGTCCACCCGACCAGAAAGATATGCGGCCAAGGCGGCAGCGGATCGCGGGAACGGAGGGCCACGCTCAGGCAGCGGGGAATGGTGGCGCTCATCGGCACCCAGCCCAGTCGCACCACAATGGCCGTGACGCTGATCAATGCTCCGCCCGCAAGAAGCGGTCCCAGACGGTCCGCTGGAATAGCGGCACGCAGATCTCCAAGCTGCAACCCGATGAGAATAAAAATGACGCCGTTCAAGAGAAACACGATCAGGTCCCACACGGCGCGACCTTGAATCCTCGTAGCCGGTGCCACCACTCTGCTGAAGTGCCGTCGCAGATACAGGCCGCCGGCGACGCAGGACAATACGGCGGAGGCATGCAGGGATTCTCCTGCCACCCATGCCACGTACGGCGCGAGCAAGGTCGCGGCAATTTCGGTGAAACTATCGTCAATGATGTGGAGCGCCCACCGCGTGATCCACCCCACCGACACCCCGACCGCAACCCCTACGACGGCGGCGTAGATGAACTGGGTCAGCGTCTCGTCCAATGCAAAGGTCCCGCTGGCCACCGCGGCCACCGCGGCACGGTAAAGGACCAACGCCGTCGCGTCATTGACGAGGCTTTCCCCTTCCAAAATCGTCACGATCCGTCGCGGCAGACTGAACCGCTTGGCGATCGCCGTGGCGGACACGGCGTCTGGCGGAGACACGATCGCGCCGAGCACGACCGCTTCGGCCCATCCGAATCCCAACAAGGCATGCGCGACCGCGGCGACGGCAGCGGTCGTCACGAGGACCAGACCCACGGCGAGCAGTGAGATCGGGCGCAGGTTATCGCGAAAATCACGGAGGGACGTGAAGTAAGCGGCCGCCCATAAGATCGGCGGTAAGAAGACCAAAAACACCAGATCGGGGTTCAGCGTGACGGTCGGCAATCCCGGAACCACCGCCAATGCGAGTCCGGCGACGACGAGCAGAATCGGATACGGGATCACAATCTTGCGTGCCACGGTCGTGAGAGCCAACACGACCGCGAGCAGCAAGATGATGATTTCGAGCTGGTGCAAGTTGTCCATCTATCATTGGCTCGTATCGAGTAGTTCGAGTCCGAGCGGTTCGGACCGGAACGACAGCGACTTGCCTTGCCGCCTGTCGTTCCGGTTCAGCTCGTAGCTCGCCGTTACAACTCCAGGGCGACGCCGCTCTCCCAGATCAAGACTTCCGCCCCTTGCTTTCCGGCGATCAGTCGCCCGCCGGCGGCGGTGAGTCTCACTTCATCACCCGCCTCCAGCACACCGGCATGTTCGAATTCAACGGAACCCTTTGCCACGAACACATGCACGTAAGGCGCGTCTTGAACGAGCACACGTTCACCCGGTCTGAGTCGTCCGCCCCAGAGAACCGCGTCTTGTTGTCCGATCGCAACAGCCGCGTCATGTCCCCGTCCGGAAGCGATGGGAACCAATCCTCCCCTGTTCAAGGACTCGTTGATGTCGAGCTGCTCATAACCCGGGGCCGTCCGCTCTTGATCCGGCGGCACCCACATCTGAATAAAATGGACATCCCGGTCGCCTTGCGGATTCATCTCGGAGTGCCAGATGCCCGTTCCCGCGCTCATTCGCTGCGCCAGCCCCGGATAGATGATACCGCTGTTCCCTTCGGAATCCTTGTGCTCCAGTTCGCCTTCCAGCACCCACGTCACGATCTCCATATCCCGATGGGGATGAGTCCTAAACCCCGTATTCGGCTTCACCACGTCGTCATTATGCACCAGCAACAGGCCATGATGCGTATTGGACGGATCATAATGAGACGAGAAGCTGAAACTGTGCCGAGAGTCAAGCCAGCCGGTCTGCGTGTGGAACCGCTCGCTTTTGCGGCGGATCCTCACCATCGGCTTCGTCGGGTGTGTGTTCCGTACGATGGTCATGATTGTGCTCCTTTCCGGCGATTCCCACATCGCCATTTTGAACTTGCCCGCGTGATGCGATTAGGTATAAGACAGAATGCCATAAAAACAAGACGGCACCGTTCGGTGCGGCAGGCACGAACCGGATACCGATGGTGAGAGGAAGCGGATGGTCACACCGCGGACATGCCCGGCGGAATCGACGGTAGAGCTCATCGGCGGACGATGGAAGGTCATCATCTTGTGGCATCTATTCCAGGGCGTGAAGCGCTATTCCGAGTTGCAGCGCGCGCTTACAGGCGTGACCCAAAAAGTGCTGACACAACAACTGAGAGATATGGAAGGGGATGGGCTGGTGAAACGAACCGTCTACCCCCAAGTGCCACCCAAAGTGGAGTACTCGCTGACCTCCTTAGGCATGAGTCTCAAACCGGTCGTGGACGCCATCCATCAATGGGGCGCCGAGCATGGAAACACTACCGGCTCAACGGCGAACCGGACCGGTTCTTCGTCTTAAGTGGTTCTCATCGCGGCGATCGATGAGGCGGATCAGCCCGAGCGACGGGCTCCTGCCCGAGACGTTCATCCCTCACAGGGCCCTCACTGCCGGCGGCATATTCGCGCAACGGACTCCGTCCTTGTGCCCATGCATCCAAAATCGGTTGGACGATGCGCCAAGACTCTTCCGTTTCATCGTCGCGGATAGACAAGGTCTGATCACCTTGGATGACGTCGAGCAAGACTTGCCCATAGGCCGGAATCGTTTGCCTCGCGAGTTGTTTTTCAAGCGCCGTTTCATGGAGGCTGAATAATTCGTCCGCGCCGGTGACATTGAGATGGAGGTCGATTCGGTCGGGTTCGAATTGCATGCGAAGTCGATTGTGCTGAACGGATGTTCCCGGTCCGAAGGCGAGATGAGGCACCGGTTTGAAATGGACGACCATCTCTTGCCGGTCTCGCGCCAGCACCTTTCCGGTTCGAAGGACGAAGGGAACTCCTGCCCAGCGCCAATTGTCGATATGCAGGACCACTTTCGCGAACGTTTCCGTCCCGCGCTCAGGATCGATGCCCTCTTCATCGACATAGGCCGGAATCACGCGGTCGCCGATTCGGCCGGCGCCGTACCGCGCGCGCACGGTATGGACGTCCACCTCTTCCATCGTCATGCTTCTCACCGCGCGCAGCGTGTCCACCTTCCGGCTGCGCACGTCCCGCGCATCGAGTGTCAGGGGCGGCTCCATTCCGACGTAACACAGTAACTGCAGCAAGTGGTTCTGCACCATGTCGCGCAATGCTCCGGCACGATCGTAATAGGAAGCGCGGCCCTCGAGGCCCAGCGTTTCATCCCACAGGATCTCCACCCGGCTGATGTGCTCGCATGACCACACCGGTTCAAACAGTCGATTGGCGAACCGCAAGCCCAACAGATTTTGCACGGTCCGCATGCCGAGAAAGTGGTCCATCCGGAAAATGGCGGTTTCGGAGAACGATTCATGCAACAACCTGTTCAACGCCCGCGCCGATGCCAGATTCTCGCCGAAAGGCTTTTCGACGACGATGCGGGTTCCCTCCTTGGCTCCGGCTGCAACCGCCCGGATGACGGGAGCAAACAATCCGGCGGGCAGCGCCAGGTACGCGATGACCGGACCGTTGATTTTGGCCATCACCGCCCCCACTTCTTGCGGGTCCATGACATCCGCCTTTTGGTAATCGAGACAGTCCAAGAGTCGTCGATGGACCTGTGGATCGGCTTCGCTGTGAACCGCCAGCTGTTCCTCGGCATGTCTCCGAAATTCCGCTTGGTTCCATGGTTCTCTGCCGACTCCCATGATGGTCGGCGCGGCGAGCAGCTTATCGGCCTGGATCAAATGCGCGAAGGCGGGCAGCAGAAATCGCCCGGTCAGATCGCCGGTCGCCCCGAAGATGATGAAGGACTGCATCATGATTCTCTCTTTGTCCGGCTCACACGCCCTAATTGCACCCCGCTTGCAATGACGCCGATATGACTGAAGGCCTGAGGGTAGTTGCCAAGAAATGCGCCGGTGGATGGATCGATTTGTTCGGGAAGCAAGCCGAGTGTATTGGCTCGTGCGCACAGCGACTCATACAATTCCAGGGCCTCCTCGACTCTTCCCTGTTTGGCCCAATTATCGACGAGCCAAAAACTGCACAGGAGGAAGGCCCCTTCATGTCCCGTCAGTCCATCCGGCGATTCCTCCAACCGGTAGCGATACAACAAGCCGTTGCCGGCGCCCAAACGGCGGACTATCGCCTCGGTTGTCGCCACCATACGGGGATGGTCGGCGGGAATGACCCGGCGAATCGGGAGCGCCAGCAAACTGGCGTCGACGCCTCCTCCGTCGAGATGTTCCGTGAATGAATTGAGCCGAGGATCCCACGCTTCCTCAACGATGGCTTGGACGATGGTATCCGCTTCGGTTTTCCATCGCGACAAATCGCACGGCAGACCGAACCGTTCAGCGATACGTATGCCACGGTCGAGGGCGACGTGACACAAGGCCGTGGAGTACGTGAACCGCCGGCCGGATGTGCGGACCTCCCAGATTCCCTGGTCTGGTTCGCGCCATTCTGTTCCTGCGGCATCGATCAGCCTGCGTAATTTATTCCAGAGCGCCCCCGTGACCTCGCCGTGATGCCTCGTCCATTGATAGGCGCAATCGACGATTTCGCCGAAGACGTCGTGCTGGCGCTGTTCAGCCGCCCCATTGCCCCACCGGACGGGGGACGAACGCCGATACCCTTCAAGTTGAGAGTCTATTCTTTCCAACGGTGGACATCGGCCGTCCAAGTCGTAGAGCACACGAGGGCGTCCCTCTTTGGCAACCGCTTCTTCCACCGCATCCAATACCCAACCGAGAAAACCGGCTGCCTCACGGGGCAGTCCGACCCGAAGCAGCGCATAGACCGATAACGCCGCATCGCGCACCCACGCATACCGGTAATCCCAATTGCGGACCCCGCCGATTTCTTCGGGAAGGGACGACGTCGGCGCAGCAACGATCGCGCCGCTGTCGAAATGGTCGAGAAGTTTCAGCGTGATGGCCGAACGTCGAACGGCCTCTTTCTGCGGCCCGTCATAGTCGATATGCGCCGCCCAGCGCCTCCACGCGCTGCGTGTGGCGGACAAGAGATCTTCCGCCTCGATGGGATGATGATGATGATGCCCGGCGCTCCACCGTAAGATGATGGGGACCCGATCCCCACCCTTCAGATCGAGAGTGGTGTCGAGACCTTGCAACGGTACGCCGGCCCGTAGCTGAAGATCGAGATCCCTCTGCTCCGCGCAGCGGAGCCTCAACCCATCGCCCCGCCGTTCGACATCGGCCCCGCCCCGCGGCTTCAATTGAATACGCAGTCGCACATGCCCCTTCACCAGCCTGACATATCGCAACAGCTCACACCGCCCGGCCGCTGCATCTTCCCGGAGATCCGCACCCGACCGGAACAACATGGCGTCCGTCAGCCGAACCATCCCCGTGGAGGTCCGCATTTCCGTGACCAGCACCGCAGTATCCGACTCGTAGTAGTGCCTCGACTCCGTCAGTCCTTCCGGTGTAATCCTGAACGCACCGCCGCGTTCTGTGTCTAAAATTCCGCAGAACAGCGGTGCGGAATCGAATCGCGGCAGGCAGAGCCATGGAATACTCCCGTCCCGTCCCACCAATGCGGTCGTGGTGCCGTCGCCGATGAGGCCGTAATCTTCCAACGGCAAATAGCCGTTTGCATACTGCAACGGTTTCCAGTCGCTCATATTCGAAGCCTGTTATCTTGGGAATCTATGCTGAGCTGCTCCAAACTAATTCATATTCCGCATCTACATTGTTTGTGCTTCCTCTTGTGCCACCATTTTTTGGTTTCGGGTGGATACCCGTACAAGAGCGTGACGAGGAAGAGGCCAAAAAGCATGAAGAAAAATGACTTTAAAGGTGTTTGTAAACCGCGAGGTCGCGACACCAAACGCAAAGATGGCAGCCATCGCCGCGATCAATAGAAAAAGAACATCAAGAAGAATAAGGGGGATCATTTACTTGTAGTGTCTCAACGGGGTGCGTTGCGATATTCATACCCACCGCAGGTCCTCTCCCGGCATATTCCCCGTCGTTCAGAGAGGAACAGCAAACGCGACTGCTCATTCAATCTATGGCAATCGCTGAGGCACAACAATTCTTACTGTTGAGTCATCAGCGACATGAACGGGACAGCCTGTCCGTTGTTCGGACAACTAGTCTTTGTAAACGTGTGGAGGGCCCGGAGATGAGTGAGCATTTCGTATTCAGCTACCAAAGATGTCAGAGGTCAGTACTTTCGCAAACATAGCGGCGGGAGGTTCCACAGTTCTTCGCGGATGATCGCCCAAAGCGTATTCAGCATGTAGGTGAGGTCGGGTGCCGTTCGAGTCAGCAATTTGATGGCAAGCCCCGGCACAGTCGGTGTCGAGACTCCTCCCAACACGTGACCCGGTCGTTCATCCAAGACGGGCGCGATCTTTGACTCCAGTCGGGCCCAGTTCTCGGACGCGACGGCATCGTTGACCACATAGAAGGACGCGACATAGTCCCATTCTTCTGCTAGCCCGACGCAACCCAAGTCAGTGGCTGGATCCAGGACATATCGCTCCAGAAGTGAACTGCCTGATGCCGTTGTGATGCGGATTTCATTCTCCAGATCGGTAAACGCCCATCGCTCCTCTCGTGCGATACGCCCGGATGCGAGTGCATCCCACAGAATCATAGTGGCACCCGTCGCCAGTGTCGCATGAAGCGTCTGCCGAAATCGTGACCCGGCAAACGGGATGGTATGTTCAGGAAGCCATTCCAGAATCGCACCGGGTCCAACCATGATCGTGATGTGCTGCTCAGACAGTTTCCCATTAGAACGATAGACCCGGTTGGCTGAGGAAGATGAGATCAGGACATGCGCGTCTCGATCCAGGTTCATGTCCATGGAAAGATGGTCGCCTCCGACCAAGCCGCCTGAGGGATTGACCAGGTGGGTGTAAGCGGCTCCCGTGTCATCCAGGTAAATGGGAGGAAGCAGCTTCCAGGGTGTCGTGCAATACGAGCGAGTGATGATAGTTCGATGGTCAGGCTTGGCATAGTCAAGCTGGAGCTCACCAACCCGTCCTACGAGTTCAGTTGCGTACCGCTCAGCTGGGCTTCTTTTCCGAGGCTCTTTTGTCCTCGGAGCGGAACCTGTTCTTCGAGAAGTTTTTTTTCGTTCGACCTCTCCCTTTGGCACGATCATGAGCGCCTGGCTCGTTGGGGTATGCGTTGTTCCACCCAGGCGACAACGGCATCCAACCCTTCGCCGGACAGGATATTCGTGAACGTAAATGGGAGATCGCCGCGCATCCGGCGGGTATCCCGATCCATGACCGACAAATCCGCACGTACGTGCGTCGCCAAATCCATCTTATTGATGACGAGAAAATCGGATCGCGTGATCCCGGGGCCGCCTTTTCGTGGGATCTTGTCACCTCCCGCCACATCGATCACATAGATGACATAATCGACGAGCTCGGGGCTAAACGTCGCGGCCAAGTTGTCACCTCCGCTTTCCAGAAAGATCAAGTCAACGTCCGGATGTCGGCGCAGCAAGTCGTCAATGGCTTCTTGGTTATGCGAGGCATCTTCCCGGATCGCCGTATGCGGGCACCCCCCTGTCTCGACGCCGAGGATCCGGTCGATCGGCAAGGCGGCGCGCTTGGTAAGGATTTCTGCGTCAATTTTGGTAAAGATGTCGTTGGTCACGGCCGCCAAACTGTACCGATCACGGAGTTTCTGACATAGGGCTTCGACGAGCGCCGTCTTGCCCGAGCCAACGGGTCCGCCAATACCGATGACCGGTATGCCTTGTTTCCGTGCCTGCGTGGGAGTCCAAGTGTGACTGTGTTCACGATTTAGATCATGCATGATAATCCTCCGAACGGCTAGCTGAGCCCAGACCATCAACAGCCGTTCTCTTTTTTCAGAGCATAACGCTGCTCACCGGCCTTAAGCTAGGACCGGAAGAGCCTCCACTCTAGAGCGCCATGACGCATCGCATAAATATCTTGGATCGGCGACCAGGAACTCATTGTCTCATTTGGGTTTACTTCTCGGCTGATCCGCTCGATCAATGGGAGCCATTCGCCCAAGATACGCTGCCCCTCATGCTGGCCGATTGGACTGAGTCGCATGGCCGCAGATATAAAGCCCACGGCGGTTTGGTACAACAACGCCGCCGCAGTTTGCTCTGGGCTCCAGCCGCACGTGCCCATGGTGATCCCGAACGTCACCGAAAGGTGACCGGGTGCGCGATCAGCTTCCACTTCATCACGATACTCACTGAGGATCAATTTGGCTCGGATCTGGTCCGCCGCGATTCTGATCACTTGCCGTCCCATCTGTCGGCTCGCCAAGCGTGACTCTCGGCCGAGCTTCGTCGCATCCAGCTCTCGATCGACGTGGATTGCGGCATCCATCGATCCCGTCGACGCCGCTCGATTCGCCAATTTTGTAGCGAGCGCTTCCCGGCGGCTCATCCCACCGCGCAACAAATCTTCGACATACCGGGCCAGTTGAACGGAGTTTTTGACGGCGCCTCCCTGTACCGCCGCTTCCAACCCTGAAGAAAATGCGTAGCCTCCCGACGGAAAGAACGAATCGACGAACCGTAATCCTTCAATCAACGCGGGCGTATTCATGTTGGGTATGTGAGAACAAAAACAGCCGGCCAGCCATCATCACCGCCACTCGTGACTCATGGCCGAGCCGGATGTGCTGTTCATTAGAACAAGAAATACCGCTGCGACATCGGAAGCGTAATTGCTGGTTCACAGGTGAGCGGCACTCCATCCGCCTTCACCATGTACGTCTCCGGATCCACTTCAATCTTCGGCAGCGCATCGTTCAGTTTAAGATCGCGCTTCTGCACATTGCGACAGTTCTTAACTGCCGCCACCCGTCTTTGCAAACCGAGCTTCTTCGGAACCTCTCGGTCCAAGCTCGCCTGTGACATGAAGGTCAGGCATGTGCTGAACAGCGCTCGGCCGAATGCTCCGAACATGGGCCGGCTGATGATGGGTTCCGGCTGCGGGGTCGACCCATTGGGGTCGCCCATTTGAGCTTGGGTGATGAAGCCGCTCTTCAGCACAATCTCCGGCTTCACACCGAAGAACTCCGGCTTCCAGATGGCAAGGTCGGCGATCTTGCCGACTTCCACCGAACCGACCTCATGCGCGATGCCGTGCGCGATGGCCGGATTGATCGTGTACTTGGCCACATAGCGTTTGGCCCGAAAGTTGTCGTTCTGAGCGGAATCCTTCCCGCTGGTCGGTGCGAGATGCCCCCGCTGGAGCTTCATCTTATGGGCGGTCTGCCACGTACGGCTGATGACCTCCCCGATTCGTCCCATGGCCTGTGAGTCGGATGCCATGATGCTGAACGCGCCCATGTCATGGAGAATGTCTTCAGCCGCAATCGTCTCCCGCCGGATGCGGGACTCCGCAAACGCGACGTCTTCAGGATTCTTCGGATTGAGATGGTGCACCGTTATCAACATGTCAAGATGCTCATCAATCGTATTGATGGTAAACGGCCTCGTGGGATTGGTCGAGGACGGCAGCACATTGGGCTCACCACATATCTTAATGATGTCCGGCGCATGACCACCGCCCGCGCCCTCCGTATGGTAGGTATGGATCGCTCTCCCGTTGATCGCTTTGATGGAATCCTCCACGTAACCCGCCTCATTGAGCGTATCCGTATGGATCGTCACCTGCACATCGTAACGCTCCGCCACGCTCAAGCAGTTATTGATCGCCGCCGGGGTGGTGCCCCAGTCTTCATGCAGTTTTAACCCGATCGCGCCTGCCTCGATTTGTTCATCTAACCCTTCTGGCCGGGAGGCATTCCCTTTTCCCGTATATCCGAGATTGATCGGAATGCCTTCTGCAGCTTCCAGCATACGATGGATGTTCCAGGGTCCTGGCGTACAGGTTGTCGCATTGGTCCCACTTGCAGGGCCGGTCCCGCCGCCGATCATCGTGGTCAAACCGGCAGACAATGCTTCCCAATATTGCTGCGGACAGATGAAATGAATATGGGAGTCGATTCCGCCGGCCGTGACGATACGCTTTTCTCCTGCGATGGCTTCTGTTCCTGGGCCGATTTCCATGCCCGGCGTGACATTCGGCATGAGGTCTGGATTTCCGGCCTTACCGATGCCGACAATTCGACCGTCCTTAATCCCGATATCCGCCTTGATGACTCCGGTGTAGTCAAGAATCAGCGCATTCGTGATGACGGTGTCGAGCTGCCCGCTTGCGCTCGAAGCTCTGGCAGATTGCCCCATCCCGTCACGAATGGTCTTCCCGCCTCCGAAGACCACTTCATCTCCATGTGAGATCCGATCTTCTTCGACTTCGATGATGAGGTCCGTGTCGGCAAGCCGGACACGATCGCCGACAGTGGGGCCGTACAGATCTGCATACTGCTTGCGTGAGATTTTCACCGTGCGCCTCCTTTTCCAAATCCACGTTCTGCAGCGAGGTCCACCGCTTTGGCCTTGACCTTCGGATCATCCAGCGACCCCTCGGTCAATCCGTTGATTCCGAGGACAAGCCGGTTACCGGCAAAGGCCACGAGCATCACCTTTTTTTCTTCTCCCGGCTCGAAGCGCACCGCCGCGCCTGCAGGTATGGAGAGCTTGAAGCCGAACGCTGGTTCACGCTCAAACTTGAGCGCGCGGTTGGTTTCAAAGAAGTGGCAGTGAGAACCGACCTGAATCGGTCGATCGCCCACATTCTTGACCGTTATCTCTTTCGTCTCTCTTCCCTTAAAAACATCAATCTCACCGGCCCCCGGCAGAATCTCGCCGGGGATGATTGGGGCGGATAGCTCGGCTTTCACTGCAGACGCCAGGGCCTCTTTTGACCTCTGGGACGCCGCTTGTTTTTTCTTCTTCCCTCCTCCGTCCCCACCAACCTTCTTGATGAATGATTCATTCGCAGCATAAGCCATGATAGGTTGCCCTGCGTTTTGCAACAGGGATACCGCTCCGATTCCTGCCGCAAGCCGCCCACCCTGTGCAAAAAATTCTCGTCTGGATGGTCCGGTCTTGGAAGCATCCTCTCCTCCCTTGGCCTCTTTGGAGTCCTGTCGCGTTTTTTCTTTCATGATACGTTACCCCATTCCTTTCATGTAGGCAGCCATATCCAGGCATCGCCGTCTGTCGGCCTGTTCTATATCGACATAAGGCATACGCATGGCTATTGGATGGGATTGTGGATTGTCACGAGCTTGGTGCCATCCGGGAACGTTCCCTCAACCTGTAATTCGCCGATCATCTCCGGGACGCCAGGCATCACATCCTTGCGTGAGAGAAGCTGCGTTCCGTAGGTCATCAGCTCCGCCACAGACTTCCCATCTCGAATACCCTCCGCCACGGCAGATGCTAGATATGCGACAGCTTCCGGATGATTGAGTTTGAGACCGCGTTTCTTGCGATCGGCTGCGAGTTGCGCCGCGACATACACCTGCAGCTTATCCTGTTCTCTTGGGATCAAACGCATGAGAGCCCTCCTTCCTTAGGAAGATTGTAAGTCGCAAACTTAATCTGCCTCGATCTAGGCGCCGCCACGATCGACGATTCACTAAACAACCCGATCCGGTTTGGGAAACTATAAAGACCATACTTGAACGATAGCCTCTACTAGGCATTGCCCTAGAAAACTGTCGCCTAGATTACAATTTCTCAACTCCAACAGCATCGAGGGCTCCGCAGGAGGCCATTACAGCAACGATTTCAAGGTTGACTTCCAACGTCTCTACATCAATGGATCAATCCACAAGTATGTGCAGTTCACCTTCAACACCGAGTGTTTCAACTGCAACGTCGGTGGTGGCGCCAATCATTTTGGCGGCAACTCCAACATCGGGTTGCTCGACGCGATCGGGAGATTCGAGATCAATGAGAGGGTCAACCTCTGGGTGGGACTCACCTTGGTGCCGAGTGAGCGCGGCGAGTTTTTCCATGCGACCTACGATTGATTCCGGACGCCTTTCAACCCGGCAGAGTTCAGCGGCAACTTTCCCAGCGGCCCCAATGAGGCTGGACCAGCTGCCGGGCAGGGCGGTCTCTATGGTCGTTCCGACGGTGCGGTCTTCTACGGCAAGGTCCCTCGGGACCCATCTGTTGTACGTGGCCTCGGTGTTCACCGGCACGCGGGGTGGGCCGAATCCCACCGGCAGCCCCGGATGACGTCCGGCACTGGGAGCGTATTAACGGATCACACCCCTGCGTCCACTATAGCGCCTAACCTACACCCTACGTCTTTACACGGAGAAGATGCATCACCCAGTACACATCCTAGTTATCTGTTCGACAGCACTAGGCATAGGGTCGTTTTAACTATGGGTTTTCAATACTCACAAAGGAGGGTTCGGCATGAAGGACCATTCAAAAAAAAGGCGGTGGACACGGTTCGTCATTGCGGGGGCCATGGCGGTACTGATGGCTGGACTGGGATCCACGCTGCCCAACGCTTACGCTGCCGGCGAAATCAAGATCGATGACGACAAGTGGATTTCCATCGGTATGGGCATTAAATCCAGCTTCAACAGCATCGAGGGCGCCGCAGGAGGCCATTACAGCAACGATTTCAAGGTTGACTTCCAACGTCTCTACATCAATGGATCAATCCACAAGTATGTGCAGTTCACCTTCAACACCGAGTGTTTCAACTGCAACGTCGGTGGTGGCGCCAATCATTTTGGCGGCAACTCCAACATCGGGTTGCTCGACGCGATCGGGAGATTCGAGATCAATGAGAGGGTCAACCTCTGGGTGGGCCGCACCTTGGTGCCGAGTGAGCGCGGCGAATTGAACGGTCCGTTTTTCCATGCGACCTACGATGGATTCCGGACGCCCTTCAATCCGGCAGACTTCAGCGGCAACTTTCCCAGCGGTCCCAATGGGGCTGGACCAGCTGCTGGACAGGGTGGTCTCTATGGTCGTTCCGACGGTGCGGTCTTCTACGGCAAGGTCCATCCCTTCGGGACCCATCTGTTGTACGTGGCCTCGGTGTTTACGGGCGTGCGCGGTGGACCGAATAACACGGGCAGCTTGTTGTATGCCGGTCGTCTGCAATGGAACCTGTTGAACGATGAAGACAACCCCGGCTACTACACGAGCGGGACCTATTACGGGACGGCCGGAGATATC
>CAYXKP010000022.1:0-40018 GCA_964465695.1 uncultured Nitrospira sp. | reverse complement strand
CGCAGAGATCGCAACCGACGCACCGTTCTTGCCCATCATCATATCGAAGCAAGCCAAGCGCACCGCGATGCGTATCAGGGATCGTTCGTTGTTCCCGCGGATACTGAAACGTCATCGGCCGATGAAGCATGTGTCGAAACGTGACCTTCATCGCGTCCCAAATCTCGTAGAATAACGCGGCATGAAGAATTTTCTTGGTCAGCGCGGCGACACTCATCGTAGGTTCTTGCTCCTCGTCACGGACGGGCTTATCCCCTTAGGCCGGTTCAACACTGACCCAGATCTGCTTGAAGGACGGGACGCCGGTCGTAGTATCGACCGACACGGTCATCAAGTCCTTCACCGGGGGCTCATTAAAGTGTTCTGGGAAAAAGCAGGTACCCGGCGCGACGGACTGATCCGGTTGCACACCAAGCTGAAGGGAACCACGATCCGAGGTCACACGCACCTTCGCACCGTCCTGCAATCCGAGACGTTCCATGTCCCGTATATTCATCCGCAGCTTACCGGTGTTCGGAGCGATCTTGATCAGTCCGGGCGCTTGTGTCGACATTTTCCCCGAATGCACTAATAACTGCCCCATCAGCAAGGAAAAGGGGCGCGTGTGCTCACTCGATGGGGAAGTCGGTTGATAACGGGCCTTAACCTCCGCAGTATAGCCATTCGACAAATACTGGTCGGGGACGGGCACGATTTTACGGGGTTGCCCAAGATTATAGTACCCGGGTAACAGCTTCATGATCTCGGCTTGAATATCGTTGGCCGATTGGTATTCCCATTGACATCCCATGGCATTTGCCAGGGCTGTCATGATGTGCCAGTCAGGCACGCTTTCTCCGAGTGGATCCATCGCCTGACGAACACGAAGGACACGACCTTCAAGATTTGTAAAAGTGCCGTCCTTCTCCGCATAGGTGCAAGCCGGGAGCACAAAATGAGCCAATTTTCCTGTATCCGTCAAGAAAGGATCCTGCACGACCAACAGTTCGAGTCGTTCGAGAGCGGCTCGGACCTCCATCGAAGCCGGGAGAGTCGCGAGCGGATTCTCGCCCAGAATGTACAGGGCTTTAATCTGCCCACTCTTGCAGCGCTTGAGGATCTCAATCAGATGCGCGCCTGATCCAACAGGGGGAAGCGACGTGTCCCAAGCCTTTGCAAAACGTTCCCGAGCTCCGGGATCATCAAACCGGGCCTGTCCGGGCAGGAACTCCGGCGCAGCTCCCATATCGACGGCCCCTTGTTCATTCGGCTCCTCCGTCACAGTGTTCACACCGCACCCTGCTCGTCCAAGCTTGCCGGTAATCCAGGCGAGATCCATTACTTTTAAGACGTTCTGATAGCCGTTTGGTCTTCTGACAATCCCTTCCGCACACAGGACGATCGACCTCGGTGATTCAGCAAAAATGGCTGCGATCTCTTTGAACGCCGCTACCGGGAGACCAGTGAGGACTGACACCTGCTCCAATGACACGTTCGCCACCGCGCTCTTGAGGGCTTCAAACGCCTTCGGGTGTTTCCCGACGGTCTCTTCGTCCACCATATCTTGGTCAATCACCGCCTTAACCAATCCATCGATCACCATTCCCTCGGTGCCCGGCTTGATCAAAAACGGATGAGATGCCAACTTCGCAATATTCGTAATGGCGCTGTCGAGCGTCACCACTTGAGCCTTGTAGACCCGCACGGCTTCTTTAATTCGCACGGCGGTTAACGGATTCGTTTCGGTGATATTCGACCCGATCAAAATGATGGCTTTCGCTTTCGTCAGATCTTCCCAATCATTTGGCGCTCTCCCGAGTCCGACGGCATGCTTAGATGCGAGCACAAAATTCATGTGGCCGTAACGGGCGCTGCTATCGAGGTGGTTGGTGCCAAAACCGGCACGCATGAGTTTTTGAAACAAATACAGCTCTTCATTCGTACAGCGGGCCGTCACGAGGCCGCCGATGGCATCGGCCCCGTATTTGCTTTTGATCTCGGTTAACCGGTCTACGAGCAAGTGCATAGTTTCCAGCCAAGGCTTCTGCACCAACTGACCGCCCTCGCGGACGAGGGGCTGTGTAAGCCGGTCCTGACCGTCCAGATACTCGAACCCAAAACGTCCACGTACGCAGAGCCCACCGTGCCCCTTGGCGGTTTCTGACCGATCGCCCCACTTGTTCTTCCATGATAACGGCGAGGTGACTCGGACTACCTCTTCATCTTTCGTTTCCAAGTACATCTGGCAGCCGTCCCCGCAATAGTTGCAAGTGGTCGTTGTCTTCTTCATCTGCCAAGGCTTATACAGATATTTGGAAAACTTGTTCGTGATAGCCCCAACCGGACAAACGGCTAAACAATCCCCGCAAAATTCGCAGTTGAGAGGAAGGTCGCCTTTGGCCACGACCTGATTGAATCCGCCCTTCTTCATGAACTGCAAGGCATCGATCATCAACACATCCTTGCAGACATTAATGCATTCCGCGCAGGCGATGCAGCGATTCATGTTGAAGTCCAGCACGGGACTGCGCGTATCTTCCGGAATGAATTTCTGCTTGGCATTGGCCAGATTTGTCACACCATGCTGGAAAGCCATATCTTGAAGCTCACAATGGCCGTCCGCATCGCACACCGGACAGTCGAGAGGATGCACGGACAGATGTTTCTCGACGGCTTTCTTCCGGGCGAGAAAAAGATCCTCGCCTTCGGTGCGAATCACCATTCCCGCTGCCGCCTTCGCGGTACACGACCGAACGGGAGCCTTCTTTCCCTCTTGCATCACCAGGCACATACCGCAGGAACCGAACGGGTCGAAGGTGTAGTGGTAGCACATAGCCGGGATGATCTTGCCCGTCATTGCAATGACGTCGTATAACGACACGCCGTCTTTGGCTGTGACGGATTTCCCGTCGATGCTCAGCTCGATCGGAGCGGCTTCAACGTCTGGATTCGTAGCCGGCTTCAAACCCATGGTTCTTCTCCGTGAAAGGAAAACCGTAAACCCTGATTTGACCTTTCACTTCACATCTCCCGTTTACGCTTATCTGTCGCACTCGCCCATCACGACATCGTACGTCCCAAAGATGGTACAGGCATCAGAGATCATATAACCTCGAGCCATATGATCGAACGCCCCCATGTGTACAAAAGAAGGGGCACGGATTTTCAGTCGATAGGGTTTCCCGCCCCCGGTACTGACGATGTAAAAACCCAGCTCTCCCTTGTGTGCCTCTGTGCCACAGTAGATTTCTCCCGGTGGAGCATCAAACCCCTGGGAAAAGAGCTTGAACTGTTGAATCATCGACTCCAGATTGGTGAAGACCCGTTCTTTCGGGGGCAGTGTCACGCTTGGGACATCAGCCATGATCGGACCTTCCTGCATCTGCTCCAGACACTGCCGAATGATCTTGACGCTCTCGTACAACTCCATCACCCGAATCCAATAGCGATCGTACGTATCTCCGTTTTTCCCGACCGGTACACTGAACTCGCACTTTGGGTATGCGCTATAGGGTTCGTATTTGCGGAGATCATAATCTACACCGGATCCGCGGAGAACCGGTCCACTCAGCCCAAAACTGACTGCATCTTCGGCGGAGATCACGGCGACCCCCTTGGTGCGCCCAAGCCAAATGCGGTTTCTCTCGAGAAATACCTGATACTCGTCGATCTTGGGCGGGAAATAGTCCAAGAACCGTTTGAGCTTATCGATCAACGAGGGGGTCAAGTCCCGTTCAACTCCTCCGATTCGGTACCAACTCGTCGTGAGGCGAGCACCGCACAACTCGTCAAACCAATCAAGAAGGATTTCCCGATCCCGAAAACAGTAAAAGAAGACGGTCATGGCACCTATGTCAAGGGCCTGAGCGCTCAGCCAAAATTGATGCCCTATGATGCGTTGGACTTCAGCTACAATCGTCCGCAAATAGTCGGCCCGTTCCGGTACTTGCAAGTTCAAGAGTTTCTCGACGGCTCGGCAATAGGCGAAATTGTTGTACATCGCGCAGACATAGTCGAGCCGATCCGTATGCGGAATGAACTGGTGATATGTGCCGTCTTCAGCAAGTTTTTCTACTCCGCGGTGAAGATACCCCATCACAGGAGTAGATTTCACGAGCCGCTCTCCCTCCAGCTCTAGAATCACTTTAAGCACACCATGAGTGCTGGGATGTTGAGGTCCCATGTTGAGCAGGAGTTCCTCGGTCCGCAAGGTGGGAAGCGTCTCGCTTTCCGGGTGTTCCGGTTTGATTTTATAAACGGTGGTTCTTTGATCTTCGAATGCCATGACGGAAAAACATCCTATCGTGGAACTTCGTCCAGAAAATCAAACGTGTCTCGCCAGCCTTTGCCGCGAAGCGGAAAATCCTTACGCAACGGGTAGCCCTCGGTATAGTCATCCGGCATCAAAATCCGGCGAAGATCGGGGTGATTTCGAAATCGGATACCCATCATATCGAAGACTTCCCGCTCCATAAAATCGGCACCTTTCCAAAGATCCGTCAAGGAATCAACTACGCAATCCGATTCCGGCACCCGCGTCTTCAGTCGCATGCGATGCCGCTTCCGAATCGAGTAGAACTCCCAAACCACTTCAAATCGCTCTTCGTCGTCGGGCCAATCTACGGAGCTCACATGAACGATATAATCGAAGTCCATCCCCGGATCGTTGCGCAAAAATTGCGCAACTTCATGGAGTTTATCTCGCGAGACAGTCACCGCCACATCGCCTCGCCACTCAGTCAAACCTGTGATTCCACCCGAGAACGTCTGCTGAATTCGCTGAAGCAGTGGATGCATAACGGCTCGTCAGACCTTCAGACTGACCTTGACCTGGTCCGGTTGAGTCACAAATACCCGTTTTTGCATAATGCGCTCTTGCAATTTTAGGATGCCATCCAAGAGTGCTTCTGGAGTCGGAGGGCAACCGGGCACATAAATGTCAACGGGAATAAATCGGTCGACACCCTGCACGACACTGTAACTGTCATAGATGTTTCCTGATGTGGCGCAGGATCCCATCGCGATCACGTATTTGGGTTCAGGCATTTGGTCGTAAATCTTTCGAATCACCGGCGCCATGCGTCGGCACACGGTTCCGGCGACGATCATCAAATCCGATTGCCGGGGCGAACCACGAAATACTCCCGCTCCGAACCTATCCATGTCGTACCGGGAAGAAACAGCAGCCATCATCTCAATGGCGCAGCAGGCCAGCCCGAAGGTCATTGGCCAGAGAGAACCCTTCCTCGCCCAGTTTACGGCTTTCTCAAGAGACCCCGTGATGACGTCCGGAGCTCCATCTTTCTCATGCCGTCCCAATTGGATCAATCCCATACGAACCTCAGTCCCACTCCAACGCGCCCTTCCGCCAGGCATACACGTAGGCCACGATGAACAGTCCTATAAAAATCATCATTTCAATCAACCCAATCATCCCGATCTTGGTAAATACGACGGCCCACGGGTAGAGAAAGATCACTTCAATGTCGAAGATGACGAACAACATGGCAAAAATGTAATACCTCACGGGAAACGGCATACGGGCGTCGGAAAATGGTTCGGCCCCACATTCGTATGTCGATAATTTCTCTGGTTCCGGATACCTGGGCTGCACAAAATAACTGACGATCAAGGTCACTACCCCAAAGGCCAACGTTACGAAGATAAAGAGAAAAACAGGGAAAAACTTCGTTAAATATTCAAGAAGAACTTCGGTTCCCGTCATTTAATTTTCTTCCACAAGATATTGACCTGGAAAGGGTATTGTCGATTATGCATAAAATCTTAGTGCCCCGGTCCCGAGGATAGCAAGCGAACAAAGGACCTAATCTGGGCAGGACCCGAAAGCCCTAGGTATGGCAATCCGAGAGTGACTTGAAGTGGTGAATGGGTAGTACAACTATTCAGGTATTAAAGGCTGGATCCCTTTCGCTTTGTTTGCCTCTCTAAACAGAGGTGGTCCGGCCTGTGGACTCTCCCATTCCAATGCTAAATCAGAAAACGCCTTGACGTGTCTTCGCCGGTGAATTTGTGTCTCGATTCGTTCCTTCCGACAAAAGCCTACGGAGAGACGATGCGCTTCTTTTTCGTTACCCTTCATCGGTTGTTCATCCACTCCCAAATAGATATCAGCGCATGAGAGGCTACCACTGGAAAGAACGCCCCGTCAAACACTACCGATTCAGGTTAAATTCTTGACAGAACAGTGACTTTTGCTATGTTTTTGAAGTAACACTAGCTTCCAAAGGATCCTTTCTATGAAAACTGTGACATCCATCGTCTTATTCCTTGGTTTAGGAGTCGGCATCTCCCTTGATCAGCCCCTGGCACAGACACCCGAGATTGATCCCGTGCGGTTTTCAGAGGCAGCTCTGGCTTTTTCCAGTGGGGCCATCCAGAAAACCTCCCCGATCGACGGAACCGTAAATTTGATAACAGGTGACAATCAGTCCACGGGCAACCGCATGCTTCTTGGCAAGCGAGATTCGCTTTATCTTAAACTCAACAATCCCGCTGATGTAGCTGTTGGTGATCTCTTCACCGTCTACCGGCGGGTTCGGAAAGTTTTTCATCCAGTGACTAAGGAATACCTTGGATTTGTCATGAATCGTTCGGCGATCGTGAAAGTGACCGCAGCCGACCACGCTCTCACGACTGCAGAGGCCGTGCTCAGCTACGGTCCAATCTCCCCTGGAGACCCTGTCATGCGTTTTGTGGCTCCGGCCCAACACATCGAAACAAGCTCGGTGTCGAGCATCTCCGATCTAGAAGGCATGATTATTGAGCTTCAGGCAGACCGCACGATGACGCTCGTTTCCCAATCAAATATTGTGTATCTGGATCGAGGGCGGGAGGATGGGCTAAAGACAGCTGACCTCCTCGATATCTACCGGCACAGTGCCGGCCTCCCTCCGAGAAAGATCGGGCAACTCAGAGTACTATCGCTGGAATCTCACACAGCATCTGCTGTTGTCCTTAAGGCCAACACCCGTGTCATCAAAGGAGACCGATTTAAACTCGGTGGGTACGTCCCCCGCCTTATCCAACCGGCAGGAGCAATCCCCGAGTCGTCCTCGATCCAGTCCGGTCCGATAGTCCCAGTCGACCTAGTAGCCAATAAGCTAAAAATACAAGATGCATCGGGACAAAGCCGCCTTAATCTTGGAGACCTGGCGAAGTTTCTGCACTACGACTCAGGGGATGCGGCCATCAAATCAGAGAATTACCAAGTGCTCGATCAGTTGATTGAATATCTGCGCACAAGCGGAGATATGAGAATGATTCGCATCGAAGGCCATACGGACAACGTGGAGATCGGTCCCTCGCTTAAATCACGGTATCCAAGCAATTGGGAACTATCCAAAGTGCGTGCAAACGGTGTTCTCCGCTATCTCGTTGAAAAGGGTGGCGTGGAACCTGGGCGGATCAGTGCGGTGGGACTAGGTGATACTAAACCAACTGCTACAAATACAGTCGAGGAGGGCCGCACGAGAAATCGGCGCGTGGAGATTCTTCTCTATACCTCTGAAACTAGCGCTCCGACACCCACAGAGATCCAGACGCAAATGAACAAGTTCGAAAGCAATCCTTCCAGGGTGAGCGCACGTGGAAACAATGATCTACCGGCCACCTCTACGTCCAGCTTCGATTCTGCTGGGTCTGTCAGTTCCTTGTCGGTGGGCAATTCTTCACCAACTTCAGTGAAGGATGGATCAGGTTTAGCCAATAGCCCTGATATAGGTCGTTCTACGCCGACGGAAACCAGCAAGCAGGATGCTCCTCAACAGCCCGCCGTAGGAACCCCGACCGAATAGCATTGCACTCGAACCACACACATCGGTATTGGATTTCGTCTCCGAAACGACTTTTCCAGCCGTACTTTTCCGGCACAGAACTCCGGTGTGACTGGTATCCTTCGAGACTGCTAGAATGCGACATGGCTCATGATGGGACCTCGATCCCGCCTCGTCGAATGGAAGGTCTCTATGCTGATGTTATCGTGCCCCGCCATATCGCGAAAGCTTTCACCTATCTCGTCCCTCCCACCTTAGCACAGAACGTAACAATAGGGCATCGCGTGCTTGTCCCATTTGGACGTATGGTGCTAGAAGGCGTCGTCATCTCGCTGAGCAATTATCTTAAAAGCGAAATAAAATCCGCATCCCTTAAAGAGATCTGTTCTTTGGTCCACGACGGGCACGCTTCGACACTGCCTCCGGCGCTGTTGGATTTATCTCGTAAGATCGCAGAACATTATGTCGCACCTTGGGGTCAGTGCCTTCGACTCATATTGCCCCGGGCGGCCACCCGAAAACGCTTCCCTGCGCGATATGTAGCAACTGTACAGGGTCGTGCGGCCTTGGAAGCCGGCCTTTGTCCAGACTATCTGAAACCAACTCTTGATCGGATTGCCCGACGAGCTCGAGGAATTCTGTCCTCGACGCTTCACCCCACTCGGCGGGGAAACACCGTGAGCATTGATACCCTGATCCACATGTCATGGATAGCGCTCATACCATCAACCAATGCCGATGTCGAGTTTCAGAAGCGGCGTAGCAAGCTCTTCTTGGAGCAGCAGGATCGCCGAACGCCAGTGAAGGGCATTCTGCCCATCGAAACGCTCCCTCCGGTCGACATTTCATGGAAAATGCACGTCGCACACTGCCTTCACAGCAACCGCATGAGAAAGATCGTACTCCACGCCCCGTGGGAACACCGACTCAGTCGGCTTGCCGACGCCGTTCGGCAGGCGCACTCAATAAAGCGATCCACTATCGTTGTCACCGGTGAGATAGCAAAAGCATCCTTGTTGAAACAATTTCTCTCACGAATCACAGACCTTCAAATTACCCTTGCAGGCCCCTCTTTTGAATCGGGTCGAAGGCAACAGATTCAAGGACCGACTTCCTCTGTAGTCATAGGAACCCGCTCAACCATATTTTCACATCTGGAATCCATCGGGCTGATCTGGGTGGAAGGAGAAGAGGACCCGGCCCTGAAAGAACCTCAGGAGCCTCGTTATCATGCCAGGGAGGTGGCTCGTTACAGAGCCGATAGCGAACGGGCGCTCGTTGTGCTGGCATCAGCTCATCCATCCCTTGAGTCGAGGTTTGATAGCGAAGCTGAGTTCCACCACGTGCCTCAAGAAGCCTCTTTGCATCCTTCCATTGAGCTGGTTGACCTTCGCATGGAGTCATCGGGAATGCTTATTAGCCACAAGCTCATCCGAGCGATGCATGAGTCCCTGCAGAATCATGCCAAGATCTTGCTTTTTCTCAATAGGAAAGGTTATGCCGGCACCTTGATTTGTCGAGACTGCGGCTGGGCGCCTCGTTGTAAGTCCTGTATCGTACCGCTTATCTATTATCGTGAAGCTGCGAGGCTGACTTGCCGCTACTGTGGCAAGGTAGATCCGTTACCGAATGTGTGTCCGATATGTCGAACTCCCCACATGAATCCTGTTGGTGGAGGCACCGAGCGGGTTGAAGCCGAAGTTCGTCGCTTATTCCCACAGACCAAGATTGCCCGGTTTGATGGAGACACACTCCGCAATTCAGCGTCCGCTCATGCTCTGTGGGAAGATGCCAGATCGGGCGCATGGGATATCGTCATTGGCACTGAAGCGCTATTTCGCCGTGAGCCACTGCCCAGCTACGGCTTGGTGGGGATCCTTCAAGCAGATTCCGGGTTGCACGTCTCGGATTTTCGGGCCGCGGAGCGCACTTATCACTTGCTGGTTGATGCCGCCACCTTGGCATGTCCCGCGTCCAGCGGAGGCCGACTTATCGTACAGACGCGCCTTCCCACACATCATACCGTACAGGCTTTGATCGCGGGGGATCCCAATCAATTTTACAATGAAGAACTCTCCGCACGCCGGCTTCTTCAATATCCACCCGTCTGCCACTTGGCGGATCTCTCGATAACCGGGAAAGACTCTGACATTGTTGAAGAGGCCGCCAAACGATGGGTGGCTGAGCTTGGACAGAACCCTCCTAACGAGGAACCTCTGATTGTTTTGGGGCCAGTGCCCGCCATACGCGGGCGCCCCAAAGGCCGTCATCAGTCGCGCATTCTGGTAAAAGGAACCTGTCTCACGGCCCTCAGGCGACAGATCCATGATTCCGTCGAGAAAATGGAGCGAGAGTACCGCAAACGGCGGATCAAATTTGTCGCGGATATGGATCCGATCGAGAATGGATAGGGACTATAAGCTTTTCTTTGCTTTATTCGCCGGAGAAGGCGGCCGCGACGCAGCCTGGCCTTTGGAGGGACCCGCTTCCAACTTGCGCGCCCGCTTAAACAGGCCATAGGAGAAGGAAATCCAGAATACAGATGAGAAGAGACCCAGCACGACGGCTGAAAGAATCGTTCCCATCTCTGATTCGGGAAGGGACTCTGCCCGGCCCCTGAGTTGAATCATCAACACCAACGGCCAGGCAAAGCTTTCCAGGCCGAGCAAGAGAGTGGACCATGCCCATAGTTCCGTGATCGACTCCGTCATTAACCATAGGAACAGCCCCACGGCGAGGGCCCATCCCACCACGATGACGGAAGAGACAGTTCCACCCCATATGAGCCAGAACCCGATTGCAGCAACTAGAGTTCCCAAAGATAAATTGAGCAATATCATGATGAGCATGATCCCGTCATGGAATGCGAAGTCTGACGGGGCCATGTCATTGATGTCAATGACTAGAGTTGAGCGAGCGCGGCAAGTTGTCTATACGGTTAATTCGGCAGCAACCGTATCGAGCAGGACTTTCAGGTCGAATGGCTTGTGAAGCGTTCGCCTGGCTCCAAGCATTTTGGCGACGTCCAAGAAATTGAGGACACCAATCGTATCACTTCCTCCTGTCATCGCAATGACCCGGATATGGGGAAACTCCCGGCGGAAGGTCATGAGAGCTTCTAATCCGTCTTGGTCCGGCATGAGGATATCCATAAGAACGAGATCCGTCGACCTCGCCCGATACCGGTCAAGTCCCTCTTTCCCATCACGAGCCTCTTCGACCTCATAGCCAGCCTGCTCCAATGTTTCCCGAATGAGCTGACGAACTGGGTCCTGATCATCAACCACGAGGACCGACGGCATCCGACACCTCAATCGATATCCTCGATGGTTCTGAACCAGGACTGGCCAACCCTCCGGTAGAATCCGCATAGGCAGGAGACCGGTCCAAAGCCCGGCGGATGGCCTGCGCCAGTTCATGCAACGTGACCGGTTTTACGAGGCATTCAAAAATTCTCTGCGAACAGGCATTGTCTAGACCGGGTACACTATTTGACCCGCTGCAGAGTATAATCGGGAGATCCGGTCGAAGTCGCCGACATTCTCTTGCGAGACGGTCCCCGCTCATACCAGACATGGTCCGATCAGTGATGAGCAAGTCGAACCGCTTGGGCTCGGCTTGAAAGACTTCCAATGCTTCCGCAGCCGTCCTACATACCACCGGGTAGTACCCGAGAGACTCCAACACTTCTCTTCCGAAACGCACAACCGCGTCTTCATCATCGACGAATAAGATACATTCGTGTCCGTGCGGAAGCGGATCCTCTTTCTGAATCGACGATGGAGCGCAAGGCTGAAGGACGGGAAGATAGACCGATACCGTGGTTCCAACGGCAATTTGGCTCTCAATCGTCAGGATACCACCATGCGCCTTGACGATGCCGTAGGCGACCGCCAACCCTACACCCTGCTTCTCACTGAGAGCCTTTGAGGTCAAAAGCGAGCCGACCAATTGGTGGACTCTGTCAAGGTCCATACCCTCGCCCGTATCGCGAACGCTTAAGCAGACGTACGATCCGGCGGGAAGTCTGCCGTGCGGAATGATCTGATCCGTTACAAATTCCCGGTTCTGCAGCTGAACATCCAGGACTCCTCCGCTCTTCTGCATGGAACGGAGTGCATTATCGACGAGGTTGAAGATCATCTCGTGCATCTGCACGGCGTTGGCCGAAACCGGATTGGTTATCTGTGCAATCTGCGCTCTGAGTTCAATCCACAGGGGAATCGTCGGATGAAGGAACCTAAGCGACTCTTTGGCCAAGGAATGGAGGAACAGTGGGCATCGACCTTGGTCGTTCTTCCCTCCCAAGGCCAATAACTGCTGAATCAGCTCGCGAGATTTTTTCGCCGCCGCTATGACTTGCCTGATATGGCGATGCGCCTTGCCCTCAACTGGAATCAACGGAAGCGCCAACTCGCTGAAGCCCAGTACGGCCGTGAGGCCGTTATTCAGTTCATGGCCGATACCCCCGGCAAAGGTGCCGATCGCTTCCGTCTTCGCTATCTCGCGCCGTCGGACCTCGACGCTCTTACGATCGGTCACATCGACGACCGTCACGAGCGTGCAGATCTGTCTTGAGGCACCATCGCCATCGAACACAGTCCGAGTATGAAGACTGAGGTGCCGCATGGAGCCATCTCGTCTGACAAGACGACACTCGATGGCAGACCGACCATTGTCTGTCGCAGGATGGGGGCGTTGGATCGCAGAGCTGACCCGGTCACGATCATCCGGATGAATAAATTCGAGAAAGCCCTGCCATGAAGCTGGTTCATCGGCAGCCAGGCCGTAGATATCGCGGAGGATCGGTGACCAAGAGACAGAATTCGTTCGGTGATCATGTTCAAAAAATCCAACCTGTCCCGTCTCTACGGCAAGATCAAGTCGTGCCTCTGTATCCCGGAGCACTTGCTCCGCTTGCCGACGAGCGGCGACATCTTCATACCGCTCCCTCTTAGGAGCATCTGTGACCTGCCGAAGTGGTGATACTTCACGCATAGTCCACACGACCGACGTCACCCGACCCTGGCGGTCCTTCACGGAGCTGAGCGATACGTCACTCCAAAAAGATGTGCCGTTCTTACGGTAATGGCACAACTGCACACGACACTCGCATCCATCTTGGAGGGCCATTGCAAGTTTTTCCATCGAGGCACGATCCGTATCCGCTCCAGTCAACATCGATGTCGTTTGACCGATCATCTCACGCTCGGTATAGCCGGTCAGCGACAGACAGGTCGGATTTACATAGATGATGGGATGATGAGACAACGTCGCATCCGTCACAAGTACACTACAATTCATCTTCGCAATGATGGATGAATACAGCACGTTGTCTCGACGCTGTTGAATCAGTACCAAAAGAAAGAAACTGAGGACGAGGAGCAACCCTAGGAAGAGACCAGCAGTCATGCAGGACAACCTCCCGGTGTGTGCAGATTGATTAGTTAAGAATGCGAATCACTTCTGGCAAGTTACACGAAATGCAAGAAGGCGCTCAGGTATGAAGGATAGCCGCAAGCTAGATTTTTGCACCTAACAGGAGTAGAGCCGAATGCTAGCCGTTCATCCTTGCCGTTTCACAAAAAAGGCGGCCGCCTGTGCGCGCCGAGTGATGCGGAGCTTCTGAAATACGTTGGCCAAATAGTTCTTCACGGTCTTATCGCTGAGCCCGAGGGCGACGGCAATTTCCTTGTTGGTCTTTCCCTCGGCAACCAGTGCGACTACGCGCTCTTCCTGGGAAGATAGTTGATCCGTACCGGGAGCCGCTGGCAATTCGTGAAGCCCTCTCAACCACCGCAGAGCCCGTTCTGTCACACTGGAGTCCAAAATCGATTGGCCGTTGGCGACGGAGCGGATTGCTTCAAGCAATCCGGGTGAATCAATTTCTTTGAGGACATAGCCATGGGCGCCGGCCAGCACTGCGGCGAGAACGGAGTCGTCGTCGGCATAAGAAGTCAGGAAAATGACCCGTGTTCCCGGCAGCGCTCCGAGAATCTCTCGGCAGGCGTCGACACCGGACCCGTCCGGCAATCGGACATCCATCAAGATCACGTCGGGTTTCAACCTCTGCGTTTGCTGGATCGCATCCGCCATGGTTCCGGCTTCCCCTACCACGGTGACGCCCTGCGTTTGACCGAGCACCGTCCGCAGGCCTACGCGAATGACCTCATGATCGTCGACGAGAAGTACCCGGATGGCTTGGGTTCTAGTTATGAGCATAGTAAATATCCTTTGGAAGGTCGAGTGAGATCCTCGTCCCCTTGTCCGGTTTTGATTGGATGGCAAACAAGCCACGGACTTTTTGAGCCCGAGCCGCCATATTGACTAACCCATGACCAACCCCCTCAGCCGAACGGGTATTAAACCCGATGCCGTCATCGGTAACGGCGAGACGATCTGAGCGGATCAAATCCCGGAGCGAGACTGTGATCTGTTTGGCACGGCTGTGGCGCAGCGCATTACTCAGCCCCTCCCGCACGATGTTGATAATGTGGAGTGCCTGTTCGGTGGAAAGACGCCGTGCTGCGGCCTCGTCAATCTTCACTCGGCATCTTGCGCGGGAAGAGATGGACATCGTTTCCACCATGGTGCGCAGGGCAGTCGAGAAGTCTCCACCCTGCATCACCTGTGATTCGAGTCCGGCAATGAAATTCCGAACCTCCGTCATGACTTGATTGAGCTGCCCAATGGCTTGATCGAGTGTCGCCATAAATTTCTCTGCTACTTGATCCTGTTTTTTCCTGATGAGTGGCTTACACGCTTCTAACCCCAGCCCGATGGCGTACAGGGATTGGAGAATGCCGTCGTGGAGGTCTTGACTGATCCGTTCTCGTTCTTGAAGCGCCGCGCTCAAGTCCCGCTCTCGCTGCAGGAGTACCTCTTCCATTCGTTTACGCTCAGTAATGTCGGTCGCGGCGCCGAGCACCATATGGACCTGACCCTGATCATCAAATATGGGCCTTTTGACCGTCTGTAACCAACGCGTCCGTCCCTCTGCATCGGTGATCCTCTCTTCCGGGATGAACCGATCCCTTCCGGAATTAATCACCTCAAGATCACTCTGCCGAAAGAATTCCACCTCTTCCGTATTGGCATTGAAGTCGGAATCGTATTTTCCGATTAAGTCTTCCACCGTCGTACCATACCAATCGGCCACAGCTTTGTTGGCCATGGCAAAACGCCCTTCTCGATCCTTGGCAAAGATTAGGTCGGGATCCGTATCAATGACCTGTCGCAAGAACGTATGCGAGCGGTGAAGCTCGACTTCCGCCCGCTTGCGCTCTCCGATGTCCCTCAAAATCGCGCAACCATACTCCTTGCCCTCATACTGGAGGTAGTTCACGGTCACTTCCGCCTCCAAGACACTCCCGACTCGCGACCAAAACTTCGCTTCAAACGTCAGCGCACCTTGCTGTTTTAAATGTTTCCAATAGGCGGACCACCGTGCCCTTGGAAAACTCGGCCCGATGTCATGCACCGCCATCGTCGTCAGGTCTTCGTGCGTATAACCCAACATTCGACAGGCCGTCTCATTCACATTGAATATGCGAGCGGTAGGATCCACCCATAAGATGGCTTCGACCGCCTGATCCACAGAGAATTGTGTCATCCGCAGCGCTTTTTCCATGCGCTTGCTCTCCGTGATGTCGTCACCGACCGTTACACTGCATTGCTTGCCGTTCAATTCGATCAGCTCCGATGACAAGAGGCAGTGTCGAACCTCGCCGTGCTTGCTACGGAGGGCCACTTCCATGTTGCGGATGGATCCCACTGCCTTTAACGATTCGACGAAACAACGCCGTGCCTCCGCCGAAGGCCAGAGCCCAATCTGTAAGGTAGTTTGTCCGACGACTTCTTCTTTACGATATCCGAACAGCTGACACGCAGCGTCATTGGCGTCCACCACTCGGCCGGAATCCAACTCACTGATGACAACCGGATGAGGACTAGCTTGGAACGCCTTGGCAAAACGCTCTTCGCTGGCCCGCAACGCCCCTTCCGAGTGCTTATGTTCGGTGATGTCCTCACATACGATCAGGGCCAATGATTCCCCGTCCTTGCTTTGCAGCACACGCGCGAGCTCGCGTACCCATAGCACCGTGCCATCGCTTCGCACCTTGCGAAATTCCCATTGCGCCACTCCTTTCGGGCGCCGAAAGAATGCTTCCATCTCGCCACAGACGCGCGCTTGGTCGTCTTCGAAGAAGATCGCCGTTACTGATTTTCCGACGAGATCTTCGACGCGATAACCCAAGTACTGCGCGCCGTACTGGTTGACGGACCGAATGACTCCCGTTCCATCCACGGTGAAATACATGGAAGGTGTTTCATCATAGAGAGTCCGGTATCGCTGCTCGCTCTGGCGTAGCGCGTCCAGAGCGGATTGGCGGTCCATCTCTCCCCCTAGCCAACGCGCCATGAGTTGAATGAAATCCCTCTCGGAATCGGTAAACGGTTTCTGGCGGGGTTCCAGGCTGGCAAAGCACAGGGTCCCATACGTGCGCTCCTGTCCGTTGATCGACGCCCCGATATACGCTTCCAACCGCAGCGCGGCATAGGCCGGGTGCCTCTGCCACTCCGGTGAAGCGCCGGCATGCGCGAAATAAACCGGCCCGCTTCGATGAAGGGCCTCGCTGCAGTACGTCGTGCTCAACGACACACGCATGCCCGAATGGAACGCCATGCCGGGTGCGTTCACCTGCCCAACCTCCAATTCTGCGCCCCGAACAAAGGTTTCCATCCCGATCGGCAGGTCGAAGAATCGACACCCCAGCTTTAGCAACGCTTCGACCCGCTCCGTGAACGACCGGCCCTGCGCCGACGAAATATCGTGGAGCGCACGGATGGCCTCTCGGCTCTTCCGGAGGGCTTGTTCCGCCTGCTTGCGGTCGGTGATGTCGGAAAAGAGGCCAAGGATAGCAGGCTTCCCGTTCCACATGATCCGTGCCGCCTCGACCTGAACTGGAATGGGAGTTCGGTCCATCTTCAGATAAATTCGTTCGGCACTATGGACCGACACCCCGCCGTTCAGCAGCCGTTTCACATTCTCACGGACCTCTTGGTGATAGTCAGGATGGATGAACTCAAACGTCGGCCGATCGAGGATTTCCTGCGCATCTTTCGCTCCCATGAGCACGACACCCGTGTGGTTCACGTAGGCTGTTCGTCCTTCACTGAAGACAAATACGCCAGATGGTGAAAGCTCGACCAAAGTCCTGTAGCATTCTTCACTTTCCCGGACCGACTCTTCCATCCGTTTACGATCGGTGATATCGGTGTGTGAGCCCAGAAGACGGATCCTCCGACCGTCCGCTTCGGTCACAAACGAGGCCCGTGCTTCGATCCATCGATAACTTCCGTCCTTGTGCTTCAGCCGAAATTCTTGCCGATAGTCACCCTCACGACGAGAAACGTAGTCCCGTACGTAGGCATTCGCGGCATCACGATCCTCCGGGTGCAGAAGCGTCGTCCATGCCTCCAGAGAATCTGAGATCTCCGCCGGTTCATAGCCTAACTGACGCTTCCATTCCTCGGAAAAGATCACTTCGTTCGTTTCCGTGTTCCAGTCCCACAGTCCAGTACCTGACGCATGGAGAGCTTGCCGCAACTTTTCTTGAGAAGCCCGTAGCATCGCCTCCGTGCGCTTTCGCTCGGTAATGTCGCGCGAGTTCACGATGACGCTGCATCGGCCGTCTGAGTCGCGGATTGCCCGGCCGATCCCTTCGAAGTTTCGCCACGACCCGTCCTTATGACGAAAACGAAACTCGGCTATCTGAGGCGTGCCGGGACGCTGGATCAGCAACTGAAATTTTTCGGTCACTGCATGAAGGTCCTCGGGATGAACCAACTCGAATGCGCTACGCCCATCGAGCTCGTGTTGAGCGTATCCCAGCAATCGTTCAACCGACGGACTTTCAAACCGAATCGTACCGTCCACACTGAGAACCGTGATGACATCAGAGGAATGCTCGATGAGCGCACGGAAATGCGCTTCCCGTTGCTGTAAGGCAAGTTCAGTCTGCTTCCGCTCAGTAATGTCCAAGACCGACCCGGACATACGTAGAGGTTGGCCATTGCTATCGCGCACGACTTCGCCGCAGCAATGAATCGTCCGGACTTCCCCGTCGGGGCGAACGATTCGGCACTCCAAATCGTATGGCGCAGCCCCTGCCAACGCGTCGTCGAACGACGCCAGGACCCGGTCATGATCATCCGGGAGTACCGCGGACACAAAACTGTCGAAGGTCATATCTCGCGATCGAGGTTCATGGCCGAAGATCCGGTACAGTTCGTCCGACCATTCCACTTCACCGCTTGGGATGTCCCAATTCCAACTGCCAAGGTGAGCAAGAGCTTGTGCGGACTGGAGATGGCGAGTTCGTTCGTGCAGCACTCGGTCCCGTTCGGCAAGTTCACGTGAAAGGTCCGCTACTTGTCTGCGCAGCAGATTCAATTCGGGACGGTGACTTGTAAGGCTCATGGATGAGGCTCCTTGCCGTGCGACGCCGACAGTACCTCAAAAGCCAGGTCAACACACCTGAGTGACCATGTCACGTCGCAACTGACTATTGATGATGGCCGCCCGCTACGAAAAGGCCCAAGGAATGAAGCAGTGTCCTACGAGAATAGGTGAAAGTCTAGATCCAAATGGCCCCGGGAAGCGTTTGCTGGAAGTCGGCCTGGAGCTGCCGGGAATTTGGTGCCGAAGGCGGGACTTGAACCCGCACGGCTTTCGCCACACGCCCCTCAAACGTGCGTGTCTGCCATTCCACCACTTCGGCCCACAAAAAACCGTCCACGGACGGTTGAGTGAAGGGGAGACGCATTATAGGAGGAGGGTAAAAATCTTGTCAATCAACCGGATGTCCGGTAGAATCGGGGCCCGACTGTCCAGGGTACTTGTCATGATGCAAACAGACCAACGATGTATCTCCTCATCAGTTGCCGCATTTTTTGATGTCGACAACACCATTTTACCCGGCGAAGCGAGCGAAGTAAGCTTCTTTCGCTGGTTGTGGCGACGCGGTATTGTCGGTTGGCCCGAAGCGCGTCAGAGTGTGTCGTGGCTCCTGCGACATTTCCCGATATTGTCGCTGCACCCGCTCCGCGAGCGAAAGCTGTACCTGGCTGGAAAACCGTCGCAAGTAATTCAGCCGTTGGGTGAGGAGTTTTGTCGTGAGGAATTATGCCCTCGTGTTTCTCCCGCAGCGATGCGAATGCTCGACGAGCATCGCCGTGCCGGCCATGCCATCATTTTCGTGACAGGATCCATTGATTTCCTCATTGCCCCCGTCGCGGACGCGCTAAGAGCCGATCGATGTTTTGCGAGTCGGTTGGAGCAGCAGAACGGCCTCTATACCGGTCTCCTTGTGCCCCCGCTGCCTTATGGCGAGGGGAAACGTCAGCTCATCGATCGATTGATCCATGAACTGACGCTGGATTTGTCCCAATGCTATGCGTACGGAGACAGTCCCGGCGATCTGGACCTGCTCCAGGCCGTAGGCCATCCGACGGTGGTAAATCCAATTCGTGGCATGGCGTCCATCGCCCGACGCCAGAATTGGCCGATTGTCAAATGGCAGTGAGCTGCTGCTTGTGATCGGATCAACGTGCTTGCGGCGTATTATCCAGTCGAATCCGTAAGCCCACACATCGCTCATGCGCATCACTGAAATTTTTCATAGCGTTCAAGGGGAGTCGACTTTTGCCGGTCTCCCCTGCGTGTTCGTGCGTCTCACTGGTTGTCCCCTGCGGTGCACCTGGTGTGATACGGAATATGCGTTCTTTGGCGGAACCGATCGGTCCATCGATGACGTACTGAACACCGTGCGATCCTACGATTGTCAGTTGGTGGAAGTGACCGGAGGTGAACCGCTAGCACAACCGGATACGGCTACGCTCCTGCGTCGGTTGTGCCAAGAAGGCTTTACGGTACTCCTTGAAACAAGCGGGGCGATGGATACAACCGTCGTCGACTCATCGGTCCGTATCATTCTAGACGTGAAGTGCCCGGGGAGCGGCATGGCAGACCGGATGCACTGGCCCAATGTGGAAGGGTTGCGGCCACAGGACGAAGCAAAGTTCGTCATTCAAGACCGGAGCGATTACGAATGGGCGAAAGGCATCGTGGATCGCTTCGAGTTGGCCGATCGTTGTCCGATTCTCTTCAGCCCGGTTTTCGGAGCGCTGGACCCGCGACAGTTGGCCGAATGGCTTCTGGCAGATCGACTCCCTATTCGCCTTCAGTTGCAACTCCACAAACACATCTGGGCACCCGATATGCGGGGGGTGTGAAGAGTTTCGCCGTCGGTCGGGATGTAGACGTCCTGACGATCACAACGATCGACTGCTGATGATGCTTGCTGATCGTACAAAGGAGAATTGAATGAATATGATGCGAGTCGAAGCGAAACTGGGACGAGTCGACACCCTGACCACAGATGCACTTGTCCTCCTGTTTTGTGAAGGGGAGGGACTCCCCCAGGAAGATGGAGTGATTCTGGATCGAGCGCTCGGTGGGGCGCTCCGCGCGATCCTGCAATCACAGGAGTTCGATGGGAAGGCCGGTGAGGTGGTCTTGTTTCATACGCACGGGAAAATTCCGGCGAAACGGTTGATTCTTGTCGGCCTGGGGAGGAAACAAGAGCTGGGTTTGGATCAGATCCGACAGGCGTTGGGGCACGCCGTCAAACGAGTTCGCCAAGCCAAAGCCAAGACCTTTGCGGTTGTGCTGCCGCACATTGTGCCGCATGGAGCCTCCCCCATTGACGTGGGTCAGACCATCACCGAAGGGGCGGTCTTGGGAAGCTATCAATTCACCGCCTATCGCAGCGATGTTCCAACGGATAAGGAAGTGAAGGCGATGACCATTCTGGCCTCCCAGAAAGATCCACTGCGCCAGCTGTCCGAAGGGATTCGTCGCGGTGTCGCGACGGCTGAAGCGACGGTCTTCGTTCGGGATCTCTGCAACCATCCGTCCAACGTGATGACGCCGACGAAAATCGCGCAGGAAGCCGAAGCAATTGCGAAAGAAACAGGTGTGGCGTTGAAGATCCTCGAACAGAAAGACATGGAGAAGCTGGGCATGGGCGCGCTTCTCGGCGTGGCCCGGGGCAGCCACGAGCCGCCGAAGTTCATCATTCTTGAGTACCGCGGCGCTCGCAAGAAGGACGAACGTCCCGTCGTCCTCGTCGGCAAGACCATCACCTTCGACACAGGCGGCATCTCGCTGAAGCCGGCTGAGAACATGGAACACATGAAGGCGGACATGACAGGAGGCGCCGAAGTCCTGGCCGCCATGCGGGCCGCGGCCCAACTCAAACTGCCACTCAACCTGGTCAGCATCCTGCCCACCACTGAAAATATGCCCGGCGGCGGGGCCATGAAACCGGGTGATATCGTGAAGACGCTTTCCGGCAAGACGGTCGAGGTGCAGAATACCGATGCTGAAGGCCGGCTGATTCTGTCCGACGGGCTGTCCTATGCCGCGCGTTACAAGCCCGCGGCACTGATCGACATCGCCACGCTGACCGGCGCCTGTGTGGTCGCGCTCGGTCAGTTCGCGATCGGGATGTTCGGCACGGATACGAATTTGAAAGAAGCGATTCGCCACGCAGGTCTTCGAGCTGGCGAGCGGGTATGGGAAATGCCGCTGTGGGAAGAATATTTTGAACAACTGCGCAGTGATGTAGCCGACATGCGGAACATCGGTGGGCGGGGAGGAGGCATGATCACCGCCGCGCTGTTCTTGAGCAAGTTCGCCGGGGACTGGCCGTGGGTACACCTCGACATCGCGAGCACCGACTGGAGCGAGCGTGAAAGGGCCTATATCCCCAAAGGCCCAACGGGCATCGGGACCAGACTGTTGATCCAGTTCCTTATCAATCGCTCGCTGTAGGATAAGAAAGACGGCTGGACGATGTCTTACGACCAAATCGGCCAACTTTTCATGATCGGATTCGATGGCACCACCGTTTCGGCTGATCTCGCCTCCTTCATCAGAGAATATAGGCCCGGTGGCGTCATCCTGTTCTCGAGAAATCTTGAATCGATCGCACAGATCGTTGAATTGACAAACGCCCTCCAACGCTGCAGTCCGCACTCCCCCCTGCTCATCTCTATCGATCAAGAAGGCGGACGCGTCTCACGATTGCCGAAAGACTTTACGATTTTCCCACCGTGCGAAGTCCTGGGGCGATGTCACTCTTCCGAACTGGCCTATGCCGCAGCAGCAACGACCGCGAAAGAGCTCAAGGCCGTCGGCGTCAATATGAACATGTCTCCGGTGCTGGATGTGAACAGTAACCCGGCCAACCCAGTGATTGGTAACCGAGCATTCGGCACGACCCCTGCCATCGTGTCTGAATTAGGGGCGGCCACAGTGGGAGGCCTTCAGGACAATCGCGTCGTGGCATGCGGGAAGCATTTTCCTGGCCATGGCGATACCACCTCGGACTCGCACAAGGAGTTGCCCATCGTGACGGCGCCGCGAGAGCGATTGGAGCGTATAGAATTTCCTCCATTCCGGCGCGCAGTTACGAGCGGCGTGGCGACGATGATGACGGCCCACGTTCTCTATCACGCGTTGGATGAGAAACGGCCTGCCACCCTGTCTTCGACGATCATTGGAAGATTTCTTCGGGAAGAGTTGCACTACGACGGTGTCGTGTTGACAGATGATCTGGAGATGCACGCGATCATCGATCACTACGGGATCGGCGATGCGACCATACAAGCCATCCACGCCGGTTGTGACATGCCGTTGATCTGTAAAGACCGCACTAGAATCGTCGCCGCGCTGGTCGCCGTCGATAAGGCTGTTGCAAACGGGGACATCTCAGCCGGACGGTTGGCTCAGTCTCTTGCCCGTATCCGCCGCTTGAAAGAACGTTTCCTTCTTTCTTATCGACCCGTCACGATTTCGGACGCCAGACTTGTGGTGGGATGCCGAAGCCACAAGGCGCTTTTACGATCCATCAATCAGACCCAAGAACGATTCGCAAAAGCCGACTTAATAGAACAGAGTGGACAACTTTGAGCATTGTCCCCGGGAGGCATTCCCTGAACTCCCCGAAGATGAACGGCCTCATCTCGCTGAAGCGAGGAAGCGAAACCTCCTCTCTCCCAACTGAATATCTTGCCCTCTTCTTATCTCTTGTGGCATCATGAACGTCCCTTGGAGGGCCTTATGGCCTCATTGCTCGAGTACGTTGGATCCGTCCATATTTTTCTTGGGCCCTACCGGGGTAATCCCATCGCTTTGTATTTGCGAAGGACTGAATCGGGCTGCCAGATCGGACCGAAAGTCTATCCCTGGAACGATGTGATGGGCGTTGGTGAAACACCGAATAAGGCCGCTGCTGATTTCGAAGAAAAATGGAAGACAAAAGGCTTAACGGCTGACATGTATTCGGGTCCGGCCTGGGAAGGAGGCATTAAACCGGAACGTCCGGCGCCACCGAAGCCCGCTGCCCCGCCGAAACCTGCCATGTCGCCAAAACCAGCCGCTACCCCAACAGCTGCTGCTCCCACCTCTCCAGCAGCAACTCCTCCTGCTTCCGTCTCGACTACGGCTCCGGTTTCCGAGCCTCCCACCTCGGCACCTGCTTCAGTGGCACAGCCCTCCGGAAAGTCGGACTAGGCTCCTCCTAGAGAGATCCTGGTTCATCGAGCCGTGAACCGCTGTTGACGGCCCGTGCGTTCAGTTTGCTGTGTTTCATTCCATAAACGCCATACACAAGAATACCGATGAGAGTCCATACCACAAAACGGATCCATGTCGCCCACGGTAAGCCGGCCATGAGGTACAGACAGGCCCCGATGCTTAAAATCGGTACGAGAGGCATCAAGGGAAGCCGGAAGGGACGAGGATGATTCGGCTTCGTGTACCGCAACAGCATGACGCCAAAGCTGACCAGCACAAAAGCAAAGAAAGTTCCGATGTTGGTCATATCCGCCGCTTCCCCGATCTGGAAGAACGCCGCCAGGAGCGCGACAGCTACTCCTGTCAGAATGGTCGCGCGATGCGGGGTCCCAAACGTCGGATGAACCTTCGATAGTCCGGGGCTCATGAGCTGATCACGCGACATAGCAAAAAAGACACGGATTTGGCCAAGCATCATGACGACCAGCACACTTGTAATACCCGCCACAGCTCCGATCGCCACGATCGCGGCTCCCCATTTGAACCCGACCAGGCTGAGTGCTTCGGCCACTGGAGCATGAATGTCGATTTGGCCCACGGGAACCATGCCGGTGAGTACGGCTGCGACAGAGATGTAGAGCACAGTACACACAGCCAGTGACCCCAGGATACCCAACGGGACATCCTGTTGAGGATTTCGGGCTTCCTCTGCGGCAGTTGAAACTGCATCGAACCCGATATAGGCAAAAAAGATGATGGCGGCGGCGGCCCGGACCCCCTCGAACCCATTCGGCATAAAGGGGGTCCAGTTGTCGACACTGACAGCGGGAGCCCCCACGCCTATGAAGAAGAGAATCACTGCAAGTTTCAGGAGAACGATCATGCCGGCGGCGCGCGCACTTTCTTTAATCCCTATCACGAGAATCGTCGTGACTAACAACACGATGATCGCAGCCGGAAAATTGGCGATGCTCCCCTCCGGTCCACCGGCCCAATGCGGCGGATTGGTGGCCCAATAAGGGAGTTCCACACCGGCAAGCTTCAGCAATTTGTTGAAGTAACCGGACCACCCGATGGCAACCGCTACGCAAGCGACACCGTACTCGAGGATCAGATTCCACCCCGTGAGCCAAGCGAGAAATTCACCCAGTGTGGCGTAGGAAAACGTGTAGGCTGAGCCGGCAACCGGGATCATCGCGGCGAATTCTGCATAGCAGAGCGCGGCTAACGCGCAGGTGATGCCGGAAAGAACGAAGGAAAGGATAATCCCTGGTCCGGCTCCCGGTCGATGGGCATCTCCCACGATTGCGGTGCCGACGAGGACAAAGATACCGGTCCCGATAATCGCGCCGATCCCCAGCGCGGTCAGGTCCCACGCCGTGAGTGTTTTCTTGAGGCGATGTTCCGGTTGATCGGCGTCGGCCAGGATTTGATCGATCGATTTCGTCCGGAGAAGTGGACTGCTCACGGTCTCTCCCGAGCCTAAGTGTTAGAACTCATTGTGACTGGATCGATGCTCTCAGGCTCCTTTGGGACGCCAGTATACCAGGCGACCACTGACACAAGTGGCTTGAGATTATGTGAACGACCAAGAGAGGTCATGCGCGAGTCCGGCGGGCCGCGCGTAACAAGGCTTCAAACAGCCGACGATGGGAAGCATGTCGCTCAAACAAGAATTCAGGATGCCATTGGATAGCGAGTAGGAATCGATGGCTGGGAGACTCAATGGCTTCTATGATTCCATCGGGTGCGATGGCACTTGCGATGAGGGTGGGGGCAACGGTCTTCACCGATTGGTGATGAGAACTGTTCACCATGAGCTTCCCTTTTGCGACAATCTTTTTCAGGAGGCTTTGGGGTGCCACAGCCACCGCGTGAGAGACATGGACCGCCTTGGTCTTTTGACGATGGTCCATTGCGCTGGGGATTTGTGCGGGAATGTCTTGAAAGAGGCTCCCTCCGCACGCGACATTCACTGTCTGCATGCCTCCACAAATCCCCAGCAGCGGAAGATTCCGTTTCCTGGCTTGGCGGACTAACTCCAATTCAAAATCGGCGCGGCGCTCACTGACGACCGGGAACTTGTAGCGCTGGCGCTCTCCGTAGAGACGTGGGGGAAGATCCGGTCCACTCCCGGTGATGAGGAGTCCGTCGACCGCGTCAAGAAGCCTTCGTCGAGCAGCCGTATCGGCGACCAGAGGGAGAATGAGAGGAATGCCGCCGAGTTCTTCGACAGCTCGAATATAGCGAGCCCGCAAAAAATAGGTGGGCTCGCGCCCACCCATATCTTGCCTGTCACCGGCATTGAAATCTGGAGTCACGCCGATGACAGGCTTCATATTCGATTTCAATTCGCAGGATAGCTCGGCGCCGGCGTGGCAGGCATTCCTTCGCTTTCCGCAACACCGAGGAAACGTATTGGACGATCACCGCTGAGATGCTCAGGTGTGATGGCATAGTCTCCGAGAATGCTGGGGACCCAGATGCTTTTCGCCGTGGGCTCACTGAATCCCGAAAATACATAGGCGAGGCCACCGACTATTCCACCCCCGATGGCAAATGCCGCCTTAAAAGGGAAATACAGAATCGTGGCCACGGCTGAAGCAGCTCCCATCCCAGCTCCAGAATAGGTTCCCTGCTGCGCGTCGACGGACGGCGACTGACTCCAAGCCGGAGCGGCAAGCATCGAACAGTAGGTCATGACAACGATGAGAACCACGATTGGGAGTCTCACGTGAGGCGCCTCCTTCCTTTTCAAATCCACAACTATGGAAATGCGTGGACGATCATACACTAGTCGTGGCATGCGTTATAACAAATTCGCTGCTGAATGCAACCCCCTACGGACCTCGACATTAACAGGATGATGGTACTGAAGGGTCGGGAGCCAGATCTAACTCCCTCAAGATGTAGGCGAGAACATGATCTACGCGATTGCGAGCCTCTTGATCCAATTCGATCGTCAACTCATCGGCTTGGATTCGCTGATTTTCTTGGGTCACGCCCCTCTGCAGTCTGAGATCCAACTTGCACCAACACACGGCCTGTGCAAAGAGATCCGCAATGCGTTCTTGATAATGAGGACCTTCGTGAGGACCGAGTGCCATCACACTCTTCGAGAGTCGCTCCGCAAGGTGCATCTTCTGTCGAAGATCCGATAACTGGTCAATCCTGATCTCGACAGAGATCTGGATGCCTGCTTTCCAACTCCGTTTTTTCACGTTGAATACACAGGCCAGGAGATCCGGTTGTCCGTCAACCGACTCGGGCCCGAAGAAGAACGTGACGCGATATGATGGGGCGTCTCGAGTTGATCCTGGAACCATGGGTCGTCATTGTACCATGATTCACCTGGCTTGATTGACGCTCCTGTGCCCCGAGGATAAGATAGAAACCCATGAGCGGCGTGGCCCATCAAATACGGATCGCTGCGATCCAACAAGCACTTAAAGAGATGGGCACGATTGATGGATGGCTTTTCTACGATTTCCGCGGCAGCGACTCGCTCGCCTATAGGGTTTTGCTCCTTGATCCAACCCTGCATGTCACACGGCGCTGGTACTATTGGATCCCGACGTCGGGGGAGCCAGTCAAACTCCTGCATAAGATCGAACCATACGTACTGGATCAGTTACCCGGTCAAGTTCAGCAATACGTCTCATGGGAACAACAACGTGTGCTATTGGCCTCCCTGTTGCGAGGTCGGCGGCAAATCGCTATGCAGTACTCACCGTTCAACGCTGTTCCTTATCTGTCCAGAGTCGATGCCGGTACCGTCGAGTTGATTCGAAGTTTTGGGCTCGATGTGGTCACATCAGCCGATCTTGTCCAACGATTCGAGGCGGTCTGGACGGCTGAGCAACTGGAATCCCATCGGTACGCCGTGACAGCGCTCAGGAACATCGTGGACGAGACCTTCACCCATGTGGCGTCTTGTCTCACCAACGAACGTCCGTTATCTGAATATGGCATCCAACAATTTATTCTTTCACGTATTCGCGATGCGGGCATGACGACATCCAGTGCTCCGATTGCGGCTGTTGATGCCCATAGCGCCGACCCTCATTACGGGCCGACTGAGTCGGCCTCTTCACTGATCACTCGAGACAATTTGGTACTGATCGATTTATGGGCGAAACAAACGGCACCGGGCTCCGTTTATGGGGACATCACCTGGACAGGCTACACCGGGAAGCAAGTACCGGAAAAGCACCGCATCATCTTTGACCATGTTCGGCAAGGACGCGATGCGGCACTGTCGTTTGTCCAGGATCAGGTGGCGACAGGCCGGTTTCCTTGCGGGTGGGAAGTCGATGATGTTTGCCGTAATACAATCCGGGCGGCGGGCTATGGCGACTATTTCATCCATCGAACCGGCCACTCGATCGGGGAGGATGTCCACGGTAATGGAGCCAATATCGACAACCTGGAAACTCAGGACGGTCGTCGCCTCTTGCCGAGAACTTGCTTTTCCATCGAACCGGGGATCTACCTGCCGGGAAAGTTCGGGATTAGAAGCGAGCTTGACGTCTATATTTCGGATCGAGAAGCTGTCGTGCATGGCGTACCACTTCAAACCGAAATCATCCCGCTTCTCTGACCTTTCACATCTGAACGTTCTATTCGCCCCTTTCTTGACACCATATCGGAGGGGCGGCTAGATTCATTCATCCGGTAAGGTATCTTTCCGATCGCATGCGAGGCTATACATGTTCGGCACGATGGGGGTTTCCGAACTCATTCTCATTCTAGTCATCGTGTTGATTATATTCGGAGCAGGGCGCCTCCCGCAGATCGGTGAGGGTGTCGGCAAGGCGTTGAAGGGGTTTCGAAAGGAAGTCAATGAAGTGCCTCAGCCCGCTTCGGGCCAGGATCAACAAGAAACCGGACAGCCACACGCGATTCACACTCCGACACACGTCTCAGCGACGGTACCGCCACCGGCCGCAGGATCATCACCCACGACTCAGCCAAACACTCCCTATGTCCCTGGCCCTGAGCTGACGCCAGGCACCACCGCCTCGTTGCTGTATAACGTAACCCCTCAAACTCCGCAAACATCGACGGCTTCTCCGAATCAAACACCGGCATCAACCTCAGATGGGGTGCCGTCAATGGATGAACGGGCTGCAGCTCCTCCTCCGATTGCTCGTGCTTCTTATCCACCATTACCGACCGGATCTCAACCAAAGCCAGCCACAAAACGCCCTTCCGCGATTGTGAATCGAGATGCAGTGGCCCGCGTGCAGGCGCAACAAGCGGCACTTAAAGTGAAGACGGCGCAGTCAACGGCAGGATTGTCGCCTGATGACTTGCAGAACCTGGGTGAAGGCCTCGGAGAAGTTGTGCGAACGTTCCGGCAAGCGGCAACCGACGTGCGAAACAGTGTAGACCCTCAAATACGAACGTTCCAAGCCGAAATGGATGCGGCCCAAAAAGAAATCCAGCAATCCATCGAATCCGCTAAAGAACGACCACCGGCACAAGAAGACTCTCAGAAATCTGCGTGATTCTCATCACACAGCTGTCCATATTTCTCTCGATTCTTCCCGACAGGATCGTGCCTCTTCGTTGACATATGAAACGCTTACTCACCTGGGTTTTGGCGGACGGATCCATCTCGGTGGGTGGTAGCCATTGCTTGGTAGACCGACCGTCTTAACGTTATCTGCGGATAAGCGGGATAAGTTGGTTGATCACGCGGGGTTTCGGCTTCGATTCAGAGCCTCTACCAGTCCAACCAACTGTTCCTGTATCTTCTTATCCAAATCCACGAATTGGATGCCCATACCTGGAAATAGGAGGTACCGCTCCGGCTTGTTGCGGATCCAGACCACCTTCCCCTTTGCTTTCAGCTTATCCCACGGTCGATCAGGAAGGGCAAATTCAACAGTTAGTTCAGTACCCCGACTGAGAGGAGCACCACTCTCAATAAAGAGCCCGCCGCCACCGATTCCCCCGGTTAAACTATCAAACTGCTTTCCTTCTGGCGTCGTATACCTGACCTTTAGGGCGAGAGGCGCGCGGGGCTGCGCACGGCAATGGGCATACCGGGCATCTTCACCGCTAACCAGTACTCGTTCAATGACTGCTCCCCACGACATGCCCCCTAAAAGTTTGCCCGAGGTATCATGTACGTTTATCGATTCTCGCCCAGCATCAATGACGAGAGATTTACCTTGATGGCCCGCAGTGGAAACCACGGGAAACGTCATGAAACTCCTCTTCCCATTTTGCGAGTGGCCTATGTCAGGAGCTTAATTAGGCTGCTTGGCCCATGTTCTGGATTGATTTCACTAACTCATGGATTCGATCACGGACATCCTCTGCTATCTCAGTGAAGCGTACCCCCATGCCAGGACTGAACGTATATTGGTCGGCCTTCGGACAGACCCACGCTACCGTTCCCTTTGCCGGCATCCATTCCTCGGATTTTTCCGGAAGTGAGAACTCCATTGCCAGCCTAGTCCCTACAGGAAGCGGGGACTGGCTTTCAATAAACAACCCTCCTCCACCGATACCCCCTGCTCGGCTTTCAAATCGTGGCCCTTCTGGGCTGTTGTAGCGCACACGGAACGCGAGCGAAATGCGAGGCTCTGACCGGATTTCTTTTTGAACTGACACCTTGCGGTAAGCGAGAATTTGATCGATGACGAAGTCCCAAGAGAGGCTGCCGATCACATCACCATCGGGACTCAATAAGACGACCATTTCACGCGCCGCATCAAGTTCGAGGACTTTGTCTTTGTGCCGAGAACTCGAAACAGGGTATTTCACAAGGCCTCCGCTCCAGACTCGCACGAGGCAAGTATAGCGCGGCCTTTCGGATTGTCGAGGAACAAGACGGGAAATCTAGCGAAAATGAAGGAAATCAGCCGAAGGAGAAGACCGATTCGGGCCTCCTCCCAATTATGTAGCTTAGGCCGTCATAAATTTTGACAGTATTACGCCGTCTTAGCGTCCTTTTCCTGTTCAAATATCCGCATCGGCGGGTTTTTACCAAGAATTGCATCTTCCGTAATAATCACCTCGACGATCTGTTTATGAGAGGGGGCATCGTACATAACGTCAAGCATAACTTCTTCCAGAATTGCCCGAAGACCTCTGGCACCGGTCTTCTGCGCGTAGGCTTTACGCGATACCGCCCCCAACGCCCCTTCTGTGAATCGGAGCTTGACCTTTTCGAACGAAAGTAGCTTTTCATATTGCTTCGTCAAGGCGTTGCGTGGCTCGGTAAGGATACGGATCAAGGCTCTCTCATCCAGCTCCTCTAACGTGGCCACGACCGGTAACCGCCCTACAAACTCGGGTATCAGACCGTACTTCAAAAAGTCCTCGGGCTGAACCTTAGCCAGTAGGTCCCCCAAACGAATGTCGCTTCTTCCCCGAATATCAGCCCCAAATCCCATGGCTTTTCGATTCAAGCGCTGTTCAATGATCTGTTCTAAACCGACAAACGCTCCGCCGCAGATAAACAAAATGTTGCTGGTGTTAACCTGAATAAATTCTTGATGCGGATGCTTTCGCCCTCCCTGCGGTGGGACATTCGCGACCGTGCCTTCGATCAGCTTCAACAAGGCTTGTTGAACACCTTCACCGGATACGTCTCGTGTAATAGACGGGCTGTCGCTTTTCCGACTGATCTTATCGATCTCATCGATGTACACAATCCCGCGTTCCGCGCGCTCCACATCGTAGTCCGCGGCTTGCAGGAGCTTCAGAATGATATTCTCAACATCTTCACCCACGTACCCGGCTTCGGTCAGCGTCGTAGCATCAGCGAGCGTAAAAGGAACGTCAAGATACTTTGCCAAGGTCTGAGCCAAGAGCGTCTTCCCTGTGCCGGTCGGACCTACCATAAGGATATTGCCCTTCTGGAGCTCAATATCGTCGACTTCTTTTTCCTTTGACGAGATGCGCTTGTAATGATTGTGCACGGCCACGGATAAAATACGTTTAGCACGCTCCTGCCCGATGACATACTGATCAAGGTGATGTTTGATTTCCGCCGGCTTCTTGAGTTTGGAGGAAATCTCCTCTTTGGCTTCTTCCCAGTCCTCCGCAATGATGTCATTGCACAGGTTGACGCACTCGTCGCAGATATACACCGTCGGTCCGGCAATCAGCTTTCGCACCTCATCACGACTTTTCCCACAGAAAGAACATCGCAAATGTCGGTCCATCTTTTCCTGCTTGGCCATGTAGCCTCCCTGTGTTACTTGCTTTTGATCCCGTCCTTTGCCCCGTCACCGGATTCGACTGCTTTCATAAATTTGGGGGGGCGCGTAATCACTTCGTCAATGAGGCCGTACCGCTTCGCTTCTTCGCCGGACATGAAATAGTCCCGTTCAGTGTCATGCGCGATTTTATCGATCGGCTGTCCCGTGTGTTTCGCCATGATTTCATTGAGGCGTTCTCGAATTTTGAGTATTTCCCGAGCATGAATATCTATTTCCGTCGCCTGCCCTTGGAATCCGCCCAACGGTTGATGGATCATCACTCGGGCATTGGGCAAGGCAAACCGCTTGCCTTTGGTTCCGGCGGTCAATAGAAGCGCTCCCATGCTGGCGGCCTGACCGAGGCAGATGGTGTTGATCGGGGGCTTCACATATTGCATGGTATCATAGATGCCCAATCCGGCTGTCACACTGCCTCCCGGAGAATTGACATAGAGATTGATATCCTTCTCGGGATCTTCTGCTTCAAGAAAGAGAAGCTGCGCGATCACCAAATTGGCAAAAACATCGTCGATTGGGGCTCCAAGGAAGATGATACGATCTTTGAGAAGGCGCGAGTAGATATCATAGGCTCGTTCGCCTCGATTCGTTTGCTCGACAACGATGGGAACCAACATGCTCCTCGATTCCTTTCCTGGATAAGCTTCGCTCCGGAACAATCCTGGATGGCGCGATGAACGCCTTGTACTTATCCTTGAATAACCGCCTGACGATAGACAAAATCCAAAGCCTTGTCCGCTAAAATCCGCGCTCGCAATTCCTCAACGGAATCCTGACCGCCTGCCTGGATCATTTTCACAAGATCGGCCATCGGAACCCTAAGTTCTATAGACAATCGAGTCACTTCATTATTCAGATCCTCCTGGCTGACCGACAAGCCTTCTTTTTCGGCAATGGCCTCAAGAATCAATCCCGCTTTCACGCGACGTTTTGCCTCCTCACGGTGGTCTTCGCGGATCTTCTTCAGTTCTTCGGCCTCTGGTGCAAGGTGGGGATCGGTGACTTTGCCGCGCTGTCGAGCTTGTAATTTCTGTCGCACAATCGTGCTGAGTTCTCGTTCGACGAGGGTGTCAGGGAGACCGAAGTGATGCGTGTCGATGAGGCGCTTGAGAAGGGTATCCTTGTAGGACTCCACGATATCTTTCTGGAGCGCCTTTTCCATTTCGCCACGCAACTTCTCCCTTAGCTCGATCAGCGATGCGTATGGTCCACAGTCTTTGGCGAACTCATCGTCCAGGGCGGGGAGCTTCTTCTGTTTAACCCCCTTTATGACAAGGTGGAACTTGACTGTTTTTCCTGCGACTCGTTGGTCCGGATGACTCACGGGATAGGTCTGTGGAATTTCTACAACATCCCCTGCTTGCCTTCCGATCAGATGAGCGTCGATTTCGATCCCCAGCACGGCGGCTTTCGATCCCACCTTATGGAGTTGTCCTTCTTTCTTTGTGCCCTCAAGAGGAGTGCCGTCCAGAAACCCCTCGAGATCGACGACGGCATACGTCCCTTCGGATAAAGCTGTACCGGCCTGAGACTCCTCCAGCCGAGCGTGTTGTTCACGCAATACTTCCAGGGCGCGGTCTATCTGTTCCTCGGCAACTGTGCGCGTATCGGCCTGGAGGGAGATGGAATTAGGGGACTTATAGTCACGAAGTTCGATCGTTGGTTTGATTTCGACTGTCGCCGTAAAAGTGAATGGAGAGTCTTTTTTGATTTTGATTCGATCCAAGGGAGGAATATCAACCACTACAGGACTGATCCCGGCCTGCTTGATGGCCCGACCATAGAAATCCGGCACGAGCTTGCGAATCACATCTTCTTCGACTGTTTTTGCATAACGCTTTTCTAAAATAGCCAAGGGGGCTTTTCCGGGTCGAAACCCTGGAATCTGAACCTGACGATTAAGCTCAAAATACGCCCGTGAGATTTGTTGTGTCACCTCATCGGCCGGCACCTCAATTTTTAAGGCGCGTTTCATCGGTCCTAGCTCAGTCACTTCCATTTTCATCGTCGAGATGGGGACTCCCTGCCCAGAAAATCGTCTAATGGTGCGAGAGGGGGGACTTGAACCCCCACGGTTACCCACGAGATCCTAAGTCTCGCGCGTCTGCCAGTTCCGCCACTCTCGCATGGCTGAGGATGCCGCGGAGCTGTCACTCAATCTAGATCGAATCAAAGTGACTGAGACTGCAAAAACACGCGAAGTCGTATAGCGTTGTACCGTTGGACACCGGTAATGTCAACCCATACGACCGTGGGTGCCCTATTACTAACATGAACGGCACAGTCAGGCTGTTTGCTGATCTCATTAAAGCCTGTCGCTCGGAGAAAACGACTCTTCTACGTCTGTCGCACTACACCTCAAGATGTCCCAATGTTGATAACGGGAACCGCCCCTCCGGCGAACTAATTTATGATGAAACGGCAGCGGCCAAACCGTTCGTCTTGCCGGTCATGAACACGCATGCTAAGATGCCATCTCTTTGCACTTCTCGATGCGGAGAGGTGCGAGAGTGGACGAATCGACATGCTTGGAAAGCATGCGTCCCGGCAACGGGACCGTGGGTTCGAATCCCACCCTCTCCGCCATACCGCACTTCGTGTGTACCGCCCGGCCTTATCGCTGTGTCGTAATTCTACGGGCGGATAGACACTTTAAGTGTGCACTGAGTGTGGAGGGCTAGATCCAGAATAGGGGCTGGGCCCTGTGCAACAGGATCCTGTGAACCCCGCCAGGTCCGGAAGGAAGCAACGGTAAGCAGCCAGTTCTGTGTGCCGCAGGATCACCTGGCCCCACTTCTCGATAAAGAACACTGTCGATTATTGCGATCATACACATTCCTTGATTCGGTTCTCGTATAGACGCAGCAGCAACCGACTATGGGAGCATGAGGACAGGTGGATTACCAAGTCTCCGCACGTAAATATCGACCCGGCACCTTTGACGATGTAATCGGTCAGCCCCATGTCGTCCAAACGTTAATGAACGCGGTCTTGACGAAGCGGATCGCGCATGCGTACCTATTTTCCGGCACGCGAGGCGTGGGGAAAACGACCGTCGCAAGAATCCTCGCGAAGGCACTCAATTGTCAGCAAGGACCGACAGGTCGTCCTTGCGACAGATGTGAGAATTGTCGCGAGATAGCGCAAGGGAACTCGGTTGATGTCATCGAGGTCGATGGTGCGTCCAACACCAGCGTGGACGATGTGCGGGAGATCCGTGAGAACGTTAAGTTCACGCCGTTTCGTGGCCAGTTCCGAGTCTATATTATCGATGAAGTGCACATGCTCTCAAACTCTGCGTTTAATGCCCTCTTGAAGACGCTCGAAGAACCACCGGCACATGTGGTTTTCATCTTTGCCACCACAGAGATCCATAAAATACCTGCGACGATTCTCTCGCGATGCCAGCATTACAACTTCCGCCGGATCGGCAGAACCGAAATCATAGACCGACTTCGGCACGTGGCGGTGCAAGACCAGTTGACGCTTGAGGAACGAAGTTTCGTAGCGCTGGCTCGCGCCAGTGGGGGAAGCATGCGTGATGCCTTGAGTTTGCTCGATCAGGCCATTGCATATGGCGGCAAGGTCATCAGCCATGAGGATCTCGAACTACTGTTGGGCGCAGTGCCTCAAGAACTGGTACAGGAACTCATAAGAGCGATTATGATCCAAGATAGCCCTGCTGCCCTTACCAGCGTGGCAAACCTGCTGGACCGGGGGCATGACTTGCGGGCGTTCTGTGCCGAAGTAGTTGAACGCATCCGCAATCTACTCGTGGCCGCGATCGTTCCCGACACGTCCGAGCTGCGGAGCTTAATCGAAAGCTCGGAAGACGATCTGAACCAGCTGTCCATGGACGCTAAGGCACTGTCTCCGGAACACCTTCAAGAGCTGCTGGCAATCTTCATTCAAGCGGAAGATTCTTTACGACTCAGCAGTCACCCTCGTTTTGTGATGGAGACTGCGGCTGTTCGAGCCACACGGCTGTTGCGCCCACGAGAAGGTACTGAGGTCCGCCCGGTACAGACAGCGTCGTTTCCCAGCCAGAAACCACCTGCCGAGTCGGAAGGATACAGGAATAGGCCGTTCCCTTCCTCCGCCCTGCGCCAGGACGTACCCGCTTCATCAAGGCCCATCCCTAGACCTACTCGCGAGCCCAGGAAGGAGACGGATGAAGGGCCCTCAATGTCTCCTGAACCATCTCGCAATACATCGATCGACGGGGCGGCAGCCACCCCAGCGACGATGCCCCCCATGGCCGACGAGCGACAACCGACATTGCAGTGGGAAGTAGTCCAAGAAGAAGTGGCAGCCTCATTTCCCAATATCGCGCCGTTTCTCGAAGCCGGAAGGTTTGTTGGGATGGAGGGTGGTTTCGTCACCATCGGGTTTGCCAAACAGGCAACCGTAGCCAGAGCTCGATTGGAAAAGGAAGAGAACCTTTTGGCGTTATCAAAGTTGTGCGAGCGTCAGTTGAGATATCCCGTGCGTGTCCGCATCATCGAGCTGACAGATTCCCATCCGCCTGGACCGACCATGGCCCAGGTGCGAGCGGCAAAGAAACAAGAACAACGGCTGGTGTTGTTCGAACGCGCGAAAGCCAACCCGACGGTGAAGCAGGCCCTTGAGATATTCGGCGTCGACTTGGCCGAGGTTCGTACTATAGTCCAGCAGGAGGCAGGCGAATGAAAAATCCTTTCGGCAACATGAGCAACATACTCAAGCAAGCCCAGGCCATGCAGGAGCAAATGGCCAAGATTCATGAGCAAGCAGCGTTGAAAACCGCCAGCGGGACGGCCGGCGGCGGGATCGTCACCGTCACGGCGAACGGAGCGATGCAGATCGTCAGCGTGGCAATCGATCCAGAAGTGGTCAAAAGCGGTGATGTTGATATGCTTCAGGATCTTGTTGTGGCTGCGACGAATGACGCGCTCCGCAAAGCCAAAGAATTGATGGAAGGCGAAATGAAAGCGCTGACCGGCGGGATGAAAATTCCAGGCCTGTTTTAAGCGATGGCCGTCGATCAACAAGGTTTGCTGGCGAGATTGATTAAGGAATTGGTCCGTCTCCCTGGGATCGGTCACAAGAGCGCGCAGCGGTTAGCCTTTCATCTCATGAAGGCTGAGCGGGAAGATGCCTTGCGGCTGGCGGATGCCATTCGTGCGGTGAAGGATGGGTTGGCATTTTGTGCACAATGTCGCAATATCGCCGAAGCGGATTTGTGCGAGTTTTGTCTCGACCCAAAACGCGATCGGACCAAGATCTTCGTCGTTGAAGAACCGAGTACGTTGTATGCCGTCGAACGGGCAGGCGCCTATCGCGGGCTGTACCACGTCCTATTGGGAGCCCTCTCTCCCCTGGAGGGGGTAGGTCCGGGAGACATCAAAGCTGATGAACTCGTTGAACGCGTGAAACTCGGCGGCATAGAAGAAATCATTCTCGCGACGAACCCCACCATTGAAGGAGAGGCCACGGCGATTTATCTCACCCGGTTGCTCAAGCCGTTTGGCGTACGCGTTTCCCGGATTGCATATGGGATTCCAGTGGGCATGGATATTGAGTTTGCGGACGAAGTGACGTTGCTGAAGTCAATCGAAGGCCGGCGTGATTTATAGCCGGTACAGGATGTTACAACTCTCGTTGACCCCCTTTCATTTAGATTGGTATAGTTCCCCGTCTCCTTACACTTACGAACCCTGGCCATGAAGATACGCCGTTCCGGAACACCCGCTCGTTCGACAAAGTCGCCGGCCCCGGCGCCCGCCAAGCGTTCGGTGAACAAGCCGAAAACAGGCAGCCGGAAATCGAAATATCCCGACATCCGCCGTGACCTCGAACGCCAACGCGCAGCCATCCTGAATGATGTCGGGGAAGTTCTGACACATCGAGGGGATCTCGCGGCATTTCCCGACGTCAGCGACCAAGCATCCGCCGAGGTCGACCAAAACTTTTCCATGCGAATTCGGGAGCGCGAACGCAAGTTGCTCAAGAAGATTGACGAGGCCCTGGAGCGCATGGACGCTGCCACCTACGGGATTTGCGAACGCTGCGGAGGAGATATTCCTTACAAGCGGCTGAAAGCCCGCCCGGTCACCACTCTCTGTATCGAATGCAAGACGCTTCAAGAACAAGAGGAGCGATCTCGCGGCTGAATCATTTTCTTACCTGAATCGAAAGCACAATAACTCTGAGGCCGCAGGCGGAACTACCGCTTCAATGACTTGACCCGTTCCTTGACGTACGCGATACGCGCTTCCTCTTCCGCTATACCTTCGACAAGAGCAAGGTAGGTTTCGTACTCGGAGAGAGCCCGTTTAGGGTTCGTGTCTTCACACGCTTCAGCCAGATTGAACCGTGCCAACGCATAGTTCGGTCGCAGGGACACCGCCTTTTCAAATAAGCTTAAGCCAGCCGCTTTATCTCCCAATTTTACCTGGACGGTGCCCAGATTGTTCAGAACCTCCGGGATGTTAGGCCTAAGGGCAAGGGACTGCAGCAATTCCACTTTTGCCTTCTCAAATTGTCCCTTCGCTTGCCAAGCGACTCCCAGTTTGTGCCGAGCTTCGGCAAGCCATACCTTATTCGTGAATCCGCTCGCAATCGCCTTCTGGTAAGCATCGGCTGCAATATCATAATTCTTATCACCGCAGTACGCGAGCTGGGCGGCTTGGCCGCGAGCGAATTGCTGCAAAGACGAGAACGGTTCTTTATCTTCGGTTCCTTGGCTCTCCATTTTTTGTCCTCCCTTGCCGCCTGCCGGATTGCGAAGCCGATCAAGAAACTCTCGACGGTACGGAGAGAAGAGCCTCACATAGGGATCTATGGTGAACGAAGCCTGAAGAAGGATCGGATGTCCTGGGAGACCGGTGACGAGGTACTGCGTCGTGGTTTTCTCGTCACCGGTTTCCAAGAGAGCACTGCTCTCCATGTTGGTTCTTGTCTCCAATTGAGCCACATTCAAGTAGAACTCCACGGACGGTTTCAGTTGTGAAAGCGTTTGCCGGAGCACGGGGTAGGGTTGAAGGTTCAGACCTTTGGTAAATGTGAACAGTACTCCCACCAGAACCCCATCTTCGTCAAAAAAATACGATTCTTCTCCGTGCGAGGCACTCCTCTCTGCGAGAATCGTAAGTTCCTGACCACTTCCCCACTCCTTCACGGTGTGTGTTGTCGGAGGATGTTTTTTCAAGAAATCTGCCTTAGGTTCACAGAGCGCCGTTGAGGCGAGCAGAACGAGATCCGTTTGAGAAGGGGGAAGAGGAGGCTTGATAGGGGCCGCTGAACCGCTACACCCGATCAACAAACTCGCAATCGCAAACAGGCCGGCCAAAGACATATATCGGAAGCAATCCATGGAGCAATCCTTCAACTGTGTACTGCAAACAATACACGATTGGAGGGGGGCTGCGCGAAGAGGAATTAAAAGGCCCGCTCTTGGAGAAGAGCGGGCCCCGGTTTGACGAAGAGATGATCGGCACTACCGTCGTTGGGCGTTCACCATGGTATCTTCGGCTGTGTAACCGGAAAGATACGCAAAGCCGCTTGCCAGCGTATACATCGGGCGATTGATCCCATAGTCGAAAGCATGACCGATGGGATGGGCAACAAACCCCAGCCAGCGAAGAGGGTGGTCATTGACAGCCGAACCGGCGGCGGGGTCTGAGTAAACCAGTGCGGTGCTGTCCAAAATGTTGTAGATACTGGTCGGAGGCATATATTCTTTAACATCGGCGCCTGTGCCTTGTTGATGCATCGTACTGCATCCCGTAGCCACCATCGCCAGCATCACGATACCCATCACGTTCAGCGTTACGTTCATAGCAGTACCTCGCTTGGTTCAGGTTCCTGTTCCCGCTCATAACCTGGTCTCTAACTACGGCATAGACCATCCAAAGTGTAGCCGACCTCCTGCGTTCTGTCCAAAATTTAGGCTTTTTGTGTGATTCCAGATCGGATCCAAAAAATGCGGGGCTAGAAGGGAACATGGTGGGCGATACAGGTATCGAACCTGTGGCCTCTTCCGTGTGAAGGAAGCGCTCTACCACTGAGCTAATCGCCCGACCGGAGGAGAGTCTAGCACGGGATTTCTGCATGGTTCAACGTTGTCTCTCTCCTTGACTTCATCAAAAGAGGGTTTCTAGAATGAGCGCCTTTCACCCCAGGTATGTCGATCATGAGAGATGACATCGTCATCGTGGGCGGGGGTTTGGCTGGTTCCGAAGCAGCCTGGCAGGCGGCAAACCGTGGCGCCAAGGTCACACTGTACGAGATGCGCCCAAAAGAGATGACGAAGGCGCACAAGACCGGAAACTTAGCCGAACTCGTCTGCTCGAATTCGCTGGGGTCTGCCGATCCGCTGAACG
>CAYXKP010000021.1:30929-40574 GCA_964465695.1 uncultured Nitrospira sp. | reverse complement strand
AGACAACCCCGGCTACTACACGAGCGGGACCTATTACGGGACGGCCGGAGATATCGTCGCGATCTCGGGCAACGTGATCCATCAAAAAGATGGCGCGGGGGATATCGTCACCGGCAATGTTTCAGATTTCACCGGGGCGATCGTCGATCTACTGGTTGAAAAAGTCCTCCCGAACAACATGGGCGTGTTTACGTTCAATGGAGAATTTAAGCGGTACTGGGCCAATTACGGAGTAGGGGCTTTCACGAATCCTGCCGGTTGTGCATTCTGTATATTCAATGGCCACTCCTGGACGGTGTACGGGTTGTACCTGATTCCCCAGGAGATCGGGATCGGACGGTTCCAACCCTACATACGGTTTACCAGTATCGATCCTCTGTACAGCGCCACGCGTCAGGAGTGGGAGTATGGTGTGAACTACATCATTTCAGGGCACAATGCTCGCATTTCTGCGTATGGCCGTTACGGCGATCTAGAATCCAAGGGTGGTCCCGCCGGTCCCTTTAGTCCCAGCGTTACCGGAAACAAGATCGATTCGTTCCACGTAGCGTTGCAACTGCAGTTCTAAGCACCTCACGTAAAGAGAAGGTCTCTTCTCCACAAGAGCCGGAATCCACGCTGTGGGTTCCGGCTCTTAGTTTTTCAGCCGATCACGTTCCTATGCGAATACAGCGGAGTCAGTGTATGCTGACGGTGGGCGAGAAGGTTGGAGACAGTTATACGAGCGCGAGACACGAATTGTTTCCACGAAGTGGTGGCCAGGAAGGCATTAAAGTTTTTCACTGTCCCAGGAAATCGGCGGTCAGACTCGGTGGCCCCTCCAAGGCGGTCACGATTTGATCGAACGATGAGGCGCTGCGCCCGATATGCTCGGCATATCGGCTCAAGGCGAAGTACGGTGTAATGGTGGCCTGCACCAAGTCGGCGAGATCTTCGAGGAAGAACGTCGCCCATTGTTTGGCCCGATCAGTCGTTGACACAGAACGCGCGAATTTTTGACGACCTTGGAATCGCGGGCCCTGGCGCAACACTCCCGGTTGAATCAAGCGAGCGGCGATCTCGGGTTTTTTGCCCTGCAAGAAGGCGACGACCGGTTGGTACAGGAAGGCCGCCGCTGTTTCATCCGGACTCCAACCGCTTACTCCCAGCGTGAGCCCAAACGTCACCGCCAGATGGCCCGGCGCTCGCTCAGATTCGACTTCATGTTGACGCCGCTCGATTTGCCGATTTGGCAGCACGAGCTTCCCGGCGGCTCATCCCACCCCGCAACAAATCTTCGATATACCGGGCCAGTTGAACGGAGGTTTTGACGGCGCCTCCCTGTACCGCCGCTTCCAACCCCGAAGAAAACAGCCGGCCAGCCATCATCACGCTCACTCGTGACCATGGCCGAGCCGACTGCTCTGTTCATTTAGAACAAGAAGTACCGTTGGGCCATTGGAACAACGATCGACGGCTCGCAAGTGAGCGGCATCCCATCCGCCGTCACCATGTACATCTCCGGATCCACTTCCACTTTTGGAAGAGCGTCGTCCAATTTCAGATCGCGCTTCCTCAGAATGTAAAATTGTGACTAGTCGTGTCTCGACTCGTCACCGAGGGAAGAGCGAACGATTCGCCCAGAGCCACCACTAGGCATATCCCTACGTCACTGTCACTGACTTACAGATTCGTCAGTCACAAGTGTCATAGGTCTTTAGCTTCGGTTCGGTTGCAGACATGCTCGGCCTCGCCCTGGGGCCGATGGCGATGGCTTCGGCTCTGGATGACGTCCGGCACTGGGAGCGTATTAACGGATCACACCCCTGCGTCCACTATAGCGCCTAACCTACACCCTACGTCTTTACACGGAGAAGATGCATCACCCAGTACACATCCTAGTTATCTGTTCGACAGCACTAGGCATAGGGTCGTTTTAACTATGGTGTTTTAATAGTCATAAGGAGGGTTCGGCATGAAGGACCATTCAAAAAAAATGCGGTGGACACGGTTCGTCGTTGCGGGGGCCATGGCGGCACTGATGACTGGACTGGGATCCACGCTGCCCAGCGCTTACGCTGCCGGCGAGATCAAGATCGATGACGACAAGTGGATTTCCGTCGGCATGGGCATCCGGGGAAGTTTCAACGCAATTGAGGACTTTACCGGGCCACCGCCGGCCTCCGGCACGACGCCGGGAACGCGTTATAGCAAGGATTTCGACATCAACCACCAGCGTCTCTACATCAATGGATCAATCCACAAGTATGTGAAATTCACCTTCAACACCGAATGTACTTGCGGTAGAGGCAGCGGTGAAAATCCGAGCTTTGGAAGCAACGCGATGATCATTTTGCTCGATGCGGTCGGACGATTCGAGTTCAACGAGAAGGTCAACCTCTGGGTGGGACGCACCTTGGTCCCGAATGAGCGACTTGAGTTGAGCGGTCCGTTCAATCATGCGACCCACGATAGTTTCCGAACTCCGTTCTTCCCCCAAGACTTCAGCCAAAACTTTCCTGCCGGGCCAGGAACAGGCGTGAATAATGGCCCGGCGGGTAGCGCCGGCCTCTATGGCCGTTCTGACGGCGCGGTCTTCTACGGCAAAGTCCATCCTTTCGGCACACATCTCATGTATGTGGCGTCGGTCTTCACGGGTCTGCGAGGCGGACCGAACGACACCGGCAGCCTGATGTACGCGGGACGTCTGCAATGGAACCTCCTCAACGACGAAGACAACACCGGCTATTACACGAGAAATACGTACTACGGCACGGCAGGCGACATCTTTGCGATCGCCGGCAATGTGCAACACCAGAAGGACGGCGCCGGATCCTTCACTGCAGGACGGAGTGATTTCACCGGTCTTTCCGTCGACCTACTGGTTGAAAAACCTCTCCCGAACAATATGGGGGTCTTCACCTTTAACGGGGAGTTCAAGCGGTTCTTCGCCAATTATGGTACCGCCGCTGCAGTAAACCCGACAGGAGATTGCTTCTGCATATTCAATGGCCATTCCTGGTATGTGTTAGGATCGTTCCTGATTCCATATGAAATCGGCATCGGGCGGTTCCAACCCTACGGACGATATACCAGCATCGACCCTCTGTATAGCGACCTGCGCACGGAATGGGAAACCGGTATCAATTACGTCATCGACGGCCACGACGCGCGTATCGGCGTCTGGTACCGGTACGGCGATATCGAATCCAAGGGCAAAGAGAACTTTGCGCCCAACGTGGTCGGGGATAAGGTCCACTCGTTCAACGTAGGCTTGCAGGTACAATTCTAAGTCGCTCATGTAGAGTTTGTCTGTATACCATACGAGATGCATACGAGCCGGATCTTGCAATGGATTCCGGCTCGTCATTTTTCGATGAACCTGTTACCGCTGTCAGAGTATGTGACGGGCTCTGGAGATTGAGTTTGAGGCCACGCTTCTTGCGATCGGTTGCGATCTGCGTCGCGACATAAATAATCAGCTCGCCCCAGCTCTCTTGGATTAAACGCATAGCGACTCTGAACTTATTCATGCACTCGGCTTACCCGAGATTGTCTGGGGTTTGATCATGTCGGCATCGGTAACAAGGGAGACGCCTAGGAGAAACCGAAGCAGGAGAATCGTACAAATGTTTATGGCCAGAACAGAACAAGATACGCGCGCCTATTTAGCATTCCTGACACGCTATGCCTCAAACAGAATTGTTGACATTTCTCGGAGTCGGCTTCTTGCTTGGGCTTCGACATGCCTTGGATAGCGATCATCTTGCGGCAGTTTCGACTGTGCTTGCCGAGCGACCATCACTTCTGGCGTCGGGAGCCGTCGGATTGTGGTGGGGAATCGGACACACCCTGACGCTATTACTTGTAGGGTCGATTGTTCTCACCTGGGGGTTGCGCATTCCTGCGGCGTTCGAAGCCATCGCGGAAGCAGGGGTGGCCCTGTTGCTGATCGTTCTCGGCGGGATGCTGGCACGCAAACTGTACCGCGAACGATGGCATATGCATAACCATCATCATGGCGCAGAGCGGCATGTCCATTTCCATCGTCATCAAAGACAAAATGACCATCACCACCGGCATTGGGTTGCCGAGTCGATTCGCCCCTTCTGTATCGGTATGGCGCACGGACTGGCTGGATCGGCCGCAGTGATGCTGGTAATTCTCGCGACAACGAGCGATGTGATCTCGGGACTCTTGTCGATCCTTACCTTCGGCATTGGCTCAATCATGGGCATGATGCTGATCGGTGTGGCCGTCAGTGGCCCGGTCATCTGCTCGCGCTCGATCAATCAGCGACTTTTTCTAGGAATGCAAGGCCTGGCTAGCCTCGCCAGCGTGTCGGTGGGCGTATGGATGCTGGTCAGGTTGACCGCGTCGGTCGCAGGACAATAAGTTGCGCCCTTTCCAAGATGCAATACGGCCATGAAGGCGTGTCGGGGCAAGTGATCAAGATAAATGATATCGGCAAATCACAACCATTGATGCTTCATGCATGGGGGATTTCGCTGATACTCCACAGCGTGGTGATTGGTTTGGCCCTTACGTATGCCGCACACATCGAACCCGCGTTGCGGGAGGAAGTATTCACGTGGGACGTTGCAATAGTGGAGGCGATCCAGCCAAGTTCCAAATCGGAGCAGCTTGCACCTGTTGCCACGCCCGTGCAGCCAAGGACGAGTGTGAAACCGAAGAATAAGCGAGTATCGAGAAACCCCCTCGCGGAAAGGCCCACGGAGACAAAATCTAAACCGCCGATCGAGCCACGCATCGTTGAGGTGGCTGAGTCAACGACTTGGCGTCCCGCAGAACCGAAAGAACCGGAACCGGCCACCGTTGCTACCTCCACCGAAATGGTCGAGGGTCCATCAGTCCAGCATGAGCAGGAAGCAGATGCAGCAGGACCTGCGTCATCGAAAAATGACGATGCTGACCCTCAAGAATTACCTACACAAATGCCCGTTCATAAAAGTGGCACTGATGTCACTCCGATGCCGGATGCTAAAGCGACAGGGCCAAGTTCCAACACGCCAGCGGATCATCAGTGGTTGGTCGAATTGCTCTGGCGGAAGGTAGCAGAACTCAAAAGCTATCCGAATGCGGCTCGTATGAACGGCCAAGAGGGAAAAGTGATCTTGAAAGCAGTGATCCGATCCGATGGATACTTAGCCGATGTATCGGTCCTAAAGAGTTCGGGACACGAGTTACTCGATGGGGCGGCGATCGAGGCGGTGAAACTCGCTTGCCCGCTCCACATGAAGCATGCGATTGGGAAACCGCAAATCGTCGTGAGTCTTCCCATTGCGTACAGCTTAGCCAAGTAGCACGTGACGTTGAAGAAACAGTATGAACGCGAGCACGAATAGGTGCAAGGCAACTGACATTCGCACGGGTCAGATGGCGAAACGCATCGGCACCTGAGATCGGTGTTCCTGTGGAACGAGACGCTCGGTGTTGTACCCACCTTGAACGGCCACTTCCATGACGGGTACACGCAGTTGTATCGGAAGATGGCGTGACCTTCGAGAATCAAGGTAAAAGCAAACTGCATCCAGCAGACGTCCGGCACCTCAGAAAGCGCATCCATAAGGCTTCATAGTCGCATGAGACAACTATTGATCCAAGTGCCTCGCGGCTGCGGATCGGTCGTGCTTGAGGCCGCCCGTCGCCGAGAGGGCTCCAATCTCTCTATGCTGGAAGCGAATGATGCCGGTTCACCCAAAGACCTGGTGATCGTTCACATCCCCAACAGTCGTTTGGAATCGTTACTTACCGATCTCCAACACATCGAGGACCTCCACATCACATTGCCCCCTCGCGGCATCTTGACGCTACAACCGCCAAGTGGACAGGCTGCCGAACAAGTGGCCGATGTGGCGCCGCGCAGCCCAATCGAAGTCTTTCTAGGTGGCCTGCAAAGCGTCGGGTCTTGGACCGGCTTTCTCGGCTATGCTGCCGCCGCGGGCGTGGTCGTCTGGATCGGCCTGTTTACCAACACCATCTATTTACTCACGGCCGCCATGCTCATCGCACCCTATGCTGGGCCGGCGATGAACGCCGCGATGGCGACGGCACGTGGCGATGCCCGGCTTCTTCAGCAAAACCTCTTGCGGTACCTTGCCTCGCTCGCACTGACCATCGTCGTGGCCGGTATCCTGAGCTTGTTGTTTCGTCAAGAGGTCGCGACTAATCAAATGGTGCGGGTCAGCCAGTTGTCGTCGGTATCGGTGCTCCTCCCGTTGGTCGCCGGTGCCGCCGGCGCACTCAATCTCGTTCAGTCGGAACGGAACAGCCTCGTCTCAGGGGCGGCAGTCGGCCTCTTGGTGGCGGCATCATTGGCCCCACCCGCCGGACTGATCGGTATGGCAGGCGCCATCGGAGAGTGGGACATGGCCGTCAGCGCCGTCTTTCTCCTGATGCTTCAGCTGGTCGGCATCAACTTGTCCGGAGCGGCGGTCTTTCGCTGGTACGGGCTTTCACCCACCGGCGTCCGCTATGATCGGGGAAAACAATCCGTCACAGTCATCACGGTGATCGTCAGTTTGGCAGCGCTTGCCGCTCTACTGACTTGGCAATTCTGGGATCAGCCGGCACTCCAGCGATCCAGCCGCGCCGAACGAGCCCTCGCGGAGATGAAGCAGGTCGTCAACGAGAGCGGCATCGCGGGACTGGTGGAGGCCAACGTGCGATTTACCCGTGCCGATATCAAGGGCCAACACACCTTGCTCGGCATCCTCTATGTCCAACGTCAATCCGACCACCTGTCGAATGAGGACATCAGGGAGCGGCTCCTCAAGTCCATTCATCAACAGCTCCGGCAAAAAGACTTTTCCGTCACCCCGCTCATCGAGATCACGGTCCTGACGGCGCCGGATGACCGGCAAGCCGCACCATGATCCACCGTCCGCGTTCCATCATGACGGCTACTGTGATGACGGCAACGCTAGCCGTTCTACTGCCAGGCCTGGAGGGAATTGCCTCGGAAGATACAGGCCGGAAGGGACTTGAGAAATCGGATAAGGATCGAGAAGGAGACCGTGGCTATCTTCTTGGAGTCTATGGCGAGATGCTCGGCATCTACGACGACATCCTGGACCAAACATCGGAAGGACCACGGACATTGCAACGGCTGCTGAAGGCACCGGACTGGCTCCGGTTCTCCGTTCAGCACCGAACGAGATACGAAACGCTCGACCATCAATGGCGATTCGGCCAACGAGGAAGCGATCAACAAATTGCGCAGCGCACAAGGTTCATGCTCAGCATCCACGAGATTTTCGATCCGTTCCGGGGTGTGCTCGAATTCCAGGACTCACGGGCCTTCGCCACGGACGCCGGATCCTTCGTGAATGACTCCCACGTAAATAAACAGGACATCCTTCAAGCCCACGTCGACCTGGCTATCAAGAATTTCTTCGGAACCGAAGTCCCGGCGCTGTTCGCGGTCGGTCGGCTCAGCTTGGATATCGGCAGTGGACGATGGATCGCTCGCGAGACCTTCCGCAACACGACCACGTCATTTGATGGTGGCCAATGGCGTCTGGGTGATCAGGACCATGACTTCACCATCCGTGCCTTCCTCGTGCGTCCGGTGCGGCGGCTGATGGAGACCATCGATCCTGTTTTAACGGACCAACGCCATACCCTGTGGGGCTTCTATGGGGAATCCCGCCATTTCGATTTCATGAACCTATCGCTTTACTATTTTGGTCATGCCAGCGAGGAGGCTCATCGCGACTTTTCCATGGTTGGGACAAGGCTGTGGAAGAATGGGGAACCTGGCCAATTCGAGTATGAAATCGAGTCGGCCTACCAATTCGGCGATATTGCGGAAGGCTATCGGTTTGCACACTTCCAACATGCCGAAGTCGGGTACACCTTTGATCTCGACTGGAAGCCCCAGATCCTCTTGCGGATGGACTATGCGGCGCCAGGCTTTGATGACCTCTATGGACGGCGCTCCTTTGAATTGGTGCCCACTGGTATCTTCGGCCCCTTCGAACGAACGAATCTGGTGTCGCCCGGGTACCGCATTCTTGTCCAACCACGAGAAGATCTGTATGTCTTCGCGCAACATCGCGGCTGGTGGCTGGCTGATGCAGCGGAAGAGTGGGCAGGCTCAAGATTGCGCGATCCCGCCGGTTCTTCCGGCAGATACCTGGGTCAATCGGTGGAACTACGAGCTCGGTGGGCTGCAAACGATAACATATTTCTAACGGCGGGATATGTACACTTTGCATTTGGTACTTTTCCCAACAGAGTGCCCGACGGGCCAGCCGCCGGGCACTCGGATTATTTTTTCGTCTCGGCCGAATTGGTCTTTTAAAGTGCCTGAGCGGTCGTCGGCACTATCCTAAAACCGATCTAATACACCGCACATTCTGAGTCCAATGATTCCAGCGAACAGCGTCGGCCCTATGGTCGTCTCATGGAACCGGAGTAAGAGCCTGGCGGTGCAAACCCACCCCCATCCATGCGGCTCAGGTCCTGAACCGACGGATCCGCACTGGACATTCCGCCGCCGAACCCTAGACCCGGGTGGCCCATGGCACCATCCGGAAACCGTCCAACGCCCTCACTCTCCTGAGGGCCCTGGTTAGACAATGTCGAGTCATCGGATTTCTCGTTGACAGATCGATCGCCCTCCCGATCGCGCACCGTATCCTTGTAGTATGATGTGTCGGGTTGCACGCCGAAGCGCTCCGTAAACACGTCATAAAGCGATGGGTTCCGTTCAAACCAATGCTGAGAAACTCCATAACCGGCTCCTCGATACGACAAACTTTCGGCCGAAACATCTACCGGTACAACCGAACAGACGACCACCGACATGACACCCGCAATGATATATTTCGTCATGGAACAACTCCTCTCGTTATAACGACCCGTTCGAAACGTCTAGTCTTCTTCCGACACCTCCAACTTGCTGATCACATCTTTCACACCGGCTCCATACGCGTCGACGATCGCGCTTCGCATAGAGTCCTGATCCTGTACGGTCCCACTCAATATGGCTGTCCCTTCATGCACGGTCACATCGATTCCTTTCGTCCTGAGGAAAGGACTCGATTCAATCGCGCATGTCACGGCATCTTTCAACTCCCTGTCTGACTTCCACTGCCAATCATGTATGCCGCCTAGGGAACCGCGGGATGAGAGCTTCTGGCATGAGTCTACAATACCGTAAGACCAATTGTCTTCCGGGTGTGGATAGTCATACACATCGAAGTCGTCATCCGTTGATTGCGCTCGAACATCGGCACAAACCAGAGTGCTCAGGCTGGCCAGCAAAAGACCCAGTAACGTTATTCTCGTGAACATGTTGTCGCTCCTTTCAGACATGTTACACGTTATTACGCAATGACCGTACCAAGTCTCCTTCCGCAGCGCTGACAGAACCTTAGTAAGGATTACCCTAACGCATCGTGAGTTTAGACGGTTTTTTCCAGATTGCGTCGAGTTGCACAATATGAAGCGTGGAAGAATCGACATCCTGTCTGGCATCGGAACTGTTTGTCCTTCTGAAAGACCGGGATACCAGAGGACCATGACTCTATGGTTTCTATTTTATCGCGTCATAACCGTCCGCACTCAGTTGCTGACCCGACGAGTACCGCTCGATATCGATCATCCCATCGTTGGTTTGCAGCCGGTGGACCATGAAGA
>CAYXKP010000021.1:0-30919 GCA_964465695.1 uncultured Nitrospira sp. | reverse complement strand
CTCTTGTCACCGACGTTGACCGATCGCCCCCAAGCCGTGATCCTATTGCCGACTTGGATGTCCATATCTTTGAGCTTCTCCACGTCGCCCAAATCCACCACGATCATCTTCTCTGCTTCCTGCAGCTTGAGTTGCACGACCAAGTGCTTCTGATCGCCGCCCTGGGTTTCGACTTTCTTGGTCTTTTTCACCGTGCCCATGATCTTCTGCATGTCGAGGTCTTGCTGCATCTGCGGCTGGTGGTCAGGAGGAAGCGTCGATGCGCCGGCTTGCAGTACGGTAACGGCCAGCGCAGTAGAGAGGGATACTGCCGCGAATCCCCACCTCCCGAACGGTGTCATGTCACATTTCTGCATCGTGGTCGGTCCATTCGTTGCTATGCCGCATCCTTTCCATAGTGCTTGAACAGTTGAACCTCGTAATCCGGTGTGATGAGCATCGAGGGATCATAGGGGGGTGCCGATTCGATGGCATACCGAGTCAGGGACATGGTCACCGATTGGTTTTCCCAATCGATTTGCTGAATACGACCACTCTGTATCAGTACCTTCTTGCCAGGCAGCCAGTTTCGAGTATCGACCTCAACGTACCGCACGACCCAATCCTCATCGTCTACGACGAGGTCCTCGATGTGGCCGATTTCCCCGTCTTTTGCATGAATCCTATAGCCGGTTACTTCGAAGCTGCCGCGAAGATGGGACTGTTCATCGGATTCCGAAAGAAGAGGGTCATCGGGGTTCATCTCCGCGGGGTCGAGATAAGGAACCGGGCTTCCCCACAATGTCGTATCCGGCTGCCAGTAGGGCGCCCACCGGAAGTGTTTATAGTACGCTTCTTCGAACTGACGTGAAATCGATTGGGTACTCTCGGTCGTGGGAGCCTGCTCGATTTGCTCCTTGGTCAGGTTAATTCTCATGGAGGCACCGGTGTCATCGATGCGTTCAATCGCGACCGGCGCGATCAGCACATCGCGACCCAAGAGCCATCCTCCCGTCCTCACGGCAAGGTATCGGACCGCCCAGTTTTGATCATCGAAATAGAGCTCTTGTACCGTTCCTACCTGACCGTCGTGGCCATACATGGTCAGTTTGGTGAGGTCTCGCACGCGCCTGAATTGCTTCATGCCGACTCCGAGCTGAATCGCGATCATAGTGGCCGTTTGAATAACAACGTTCCACTGGGAAATCCCCTGGCTTCAATTAGGGAGCAATGGGGCTATCTCTGAATCGAGGGATTCTTGAAGAGGCAACTACATGAGTTGCCAACGCTCAAATTGGAAGCTCTCTACCGACGGGTCTACAAAGTGGGCGGCGTAGGTTATGAGAGGTTATGAATTGAGAGCCACGGCATTCCCCGTCGAGGTGTATCGGGCAATGGCGGTAACCGTAAGGCCGATTAAGACAATCAAAAGAAGAAACCCAAGACTGGTCTCACCTGCAGATGTATCCTGTCCTGGCTGAACCGAGACATTTATTGAGGCTTGCGTCCGAGTTGAAGAGGAAGCAGTGCCCCATACCCAAAACAGTGCCAGAGTGAAGGCTACGGCTAGAGAGGCCAGCCAGTAATGTCCCACATGGTCGAACTGAAAGGGGATCAGCCAGAGGCCACCGGTCCATATCACAAGAGCCGGCAGGCCACCTCCTTCTCCCATGTGATTCACACTCCTATGATCCGCTGCAATCACCATGATCGAGAGCACGGTGACCGCCAAAAGAGTTCCCCCAATAAACTCCATACGCTTGCTCAATTTAAGGGTTGGCAACGATTGAACAACGCTTTTAGTAAGAACGGCTAGTTTGTCTACACCTCCCCATGCAATAGCGATGACGATCAAACCCAGCATCCATAAAACAAGGATCACTGCCATGGTAATCCTCTCAGTGCATCTTGTGTTCGTACTACTTTCAGGACCAAGGTCCTCTCAGCGCGTGAGAAACCGAAGGACCCTTTATATGTTGCACACTGCAAAAGTCGCACCATGCCATTACACGTAGAGATGGTATCTCTGTTTGAATTAACTATTTACCGATCTTGGCTGAAGGGAAATTTGTTCGGCGTTCTATGATCGTGGCGAGCGTGTCGGAGATTCGTTGTCTAAATCAAGCGAGCATGCAGCTCATGGATACACGTTCCGACGGATGACACGATGGATTTGTACTATCTTTCTACCAAAGGACTGAGCGTAACTTAAACAAGGATATGGAATCGGGAGGTGCTTTTGGCCTTCACTTTATTTATGGTCCTGGTCAATTTTGCTCTTTTTTGGGCTGGAGGTGTTGCTTAATCGACACGTCAATCGCCTAGCACGGTACAGTTCATAACTACATCCTACATGACTGAGCGGCTTGTCTCGAAGCGCTATGCCACATTCTCCATTCCTTCCAACTCCGTACGAAACGCCAAGTATTTCAGTAAATCCTTGAGGACAACCACCCCCACCAACCTATCTCCGTCAAGAACCAGTAGTCGGCCGGATCCTGTTTTGTTCATATGAGCCAGCGCTTTTGCGGCATCACAGTCGGCTTGGATTGTATTGTTGGGGGTACAGCCGGACATGATATCCGCCACCGTTTTGGTAGACCACTCGGTGCGTGGTAGGGACGCCATCTGCTTCTTCGACACGCAGCCGACGACTTGCGTGCCCACTAAGACCGGAAAGACATCATGAAAATAACGATAAAAATAGTCGTCAACCAGAGACTGTACGGTGAGGTCCAGCGACACACTGACCGGATCACGAGTCATGAACCGTCTTACCGGTGTGCCGCTCAAGGCGTTGTTGACCAACATCTGACGGTAGGCCTGTTCTGCGGCGCCGTACAGGAAGATGCCGATGAGGATAGACCACAATCCTCCCAGGAAATTACCGGTCAGGAGGTGGAACCCGCCCCAGACCATGAGGAGGATACTGAACGTTGAACCGAACCGGGCGGCCCATTTGGTTCCCCAGCGAAGATCGCCTTTCCAGGCCCATAAGGCGGAGCGGAACACGCGTCCGCCGTCCAACGGAAACGCCGGAACCATGTTGAACATCGCAAGAAGCACGTTGATGAATGCCAAGTACTCCAATATCCCATTCGCGGGCTCCGGCCACCCCATCGCTTTTCCACTCCGCATCGCCGCATACAACAACGCGGCCAACAGCAAACTGGACACCGGTCCCGCTATCGCCATCAAGAATTCGGACTTCGGGCTTGGAGGTTCCTCTTCCATATGCGCGACGCCGCCGAAGATGAAGAGAGTAATGCCCTTCATGGGGATGCCGAACCGCCGGGCGACCACCGAGTGGGACAACTCGTGAAAGATCAACGACCCGAACAAGCCGACGGCGGCGAGGATGCCCATTCCCCAGTACTGGGCGGAGGTCAAATCAAAATAGTGCAAGGGGAAATAGCCGGTTGCAAGAGACCACGTCACCAGGAGGGCCAGGATCAGCCAACTCGTATCGACCTGTACTTGGAAACCGAGCAATCTGAAGACATTGACGCGTCTCCCCAACATCGCCTGACCCTTCCCGCCTCACTCATGTGTTTTACGAAGCCTGCGCCACTGCTCCGCTCATCGCATAGCGAAAGAGAGCGACTATTGATAAGCCTACCAAGAGCAGCCAGAACACGGCTCCCAGCCCGGCCGGAGCGGCCGACGCATCATCCTGCATAATCGGCGCAGAAGGTTCTCCGCTGCTGTATTCCATTCGTCTTGGGGGAATAGGCGCGGAGAAAGCCCAGAACTGCGCGATGAAGACAGCGACAAACAAGAACGGCACCCAGTACACTCCGACCAACGGCGGACCGGCCGGAGCCAACCATAACCCTCCGGGCAAAATTGCAAAGAAGAAGAGCAAAAACATCGGCCATGCACTCCACCGCCCACCCGCCCCGGCATAGGCGAGTAGGGCCCAGAAAACGGCAAACGCCACAAACATCGCGATAAGAATCTCGATCATTAATGAAATGTGACACCTCACCGTTCCACTTCCGCCGCTTGGCCTGATGACCATCCACTTTTATCGAGGAATTCGCAAAATTTGAGCCATGCTTCACCATCGTAAGAAGTCGTGCAGAAGAGATATTCTCATACGTTCCATTCGCGAGGGAAGATGACAACACACCGCACGAGAATGCTCAGATACGCGTTCATCCTGAGTCATAATCTCGAGGTGCGTGAGCCGACTAGGGTGTTGCCTAGTCCAACGCAATATGGCTTTGACCGTAAGGTAAGCAAACTGGTTGAGCGGAACGCTATGCGAGCTCAGGTTCTTCAGACTTCAGGTGCGCGCGACAGAGTGACATTCAAGTACGCTCAGCAGAACCTTGTCGAGTATAGAACGACCCCTATATCCAAAAAGAAAGCCGCACCGGAATGTCTCAAGATTCCGCCGGATGTCCGGCCGCGCATACGACGGGATAGCCCCATCGAGCAGAAGCGCCTATTGAACGATCTGTTGAGTGCGACAGCCGACTTGCTCGATGTTCTGGCCTTCAAGCATGGCGCCCATCCACGTTGACCGATCAGACACCTACTCTCGAAATCATCCTTTGCGGGCCTTCGCACTCATCATTTCGCAGGCGAATCGCATGCGAACTTGACACGACCGCTCGCATGTTTGAGTTCTGCTCGTTTTCTCCTCAACTCAGCATCAGCGACATGAGGTGATGAGGCTGAATCGGCATGTCGACGACCGGGACAAATCGCTCGCCGAAGGAAGCTCTGTCCATCTCCGCTGGACCATCAGGACGCAAAGACCGCTATGGCAGGCTCTTGAAAGCAAAGCAAAAGGGAATACCGCTTGCACTCTCATGGAAGAATTTGAAACGACGCATAGGATCCATGACCTCGTCATCGGATGTTCCACCAGGTTGGTCATACATCCATATTCCTGGACATGCCGTATTTGGATGCGTTTCGGTTTGTGTTCTACCTGCTGTTGGTCCTGCTCGTTCTCACGATCGGATTCGCCGTCGTGGGGCATCAGTACGAAGGATATGATCCGACTGTACGGGTACCGTGACGGAAATAACCGGGAGAACGATATGGGAAACCGCATGAATCCGAACCACAACGGCAAAGGGAAATCCGAAGTGGTCGTCGTGACGGGCGCCTCCGCCGGAGTCGGCAGAGCCATTGCCAAGGAATTCGGAGCGCATGGCGCCGCCGTTGTTCTTTTGGCTCGCAGCCGGGACGGCCTGGAAGGGGCGAGGCAGGATGTCGAACGTCTCGGAGGCCGGGCTCTGCCGATCCAAACGGATGTATCCGACGACGCGCAGGTCGAAGCGGCGGCGGATCGAGCGGAACGAGAGTTCGGCCCGATCGATATCTGGATCAATAACGCGATGGTGTCCGTGTTATCCCCGGCGCTCGAAATGACTCCGGCGGACTATCGCCGAGTGACCGAGGTGACGTATCTCGGATACGTCCACGGGACCTTGGCCGCCTTGCGCCGCATGGTGCCGCGCGACCGCGGCGTCGTCGTGCAAATCGGTTCAGCCTTGGCCTACCGAGCCATTCCCCTGCAGTCCGCCTATTGCGGCGCCAAACACGCGATTCAGGGGTTCACCGAATCGGTGCGTTCCGAGCTCATTCACGACGAAAGTCGGGTCCGTCTGTCGATCGTTCAATTGCCGGCGGTCAATACGCCGCAATTCTCCTGGATCAAGACCAGGATGCGGCGGCATCCCCGGCCGGTGCCGCCGATCTTTCAACCCGAAGTGATCGCCAGATACGTGTACTGGGTCGCTCATCACCCGCGGCGCGAGTTCACGATCGGCATGTCCGCGGTGCGGGCGATCATCGGCGATAAATTCATCCCCGGGCTCTTGGACCACTTTCTGGCCCGCATAGGATACGGTGCTCAGCAAACCGACGAGCCGGTGGACTCCCATCGTCCGAACAATCTCTATGAATCCTTACCCGGTGACTATGGTCCAAGAGGGCGGTTCGACGACCGCTCCATCGACTACAGCGTGCAGGCCTGGGCCAATCGCCACCGCGGTTGGTTGGCGCTTGGGCTGGGTCTTGCCGCTCTCTCTTCTCTCTACCTGAAAACCAGGAGGTCGGCATGAACATCACAAGGGCTGTTCGATTCGGGGTTCTTCTGATTCCGCTCGTCTGGGTGATCATGCGCCCGATGCCGGTCGTGCCGCACGGCTACGGTGATGCGCGGCTCGTCGCATCCGAATCATCGGAGCGACCGTCGCAGCAACGGATACAGGATCGTACCCTCCGCATGACGGAGCAGGAGAAGGAAGCGCTCGATAAGTTCGTCAGCCACGAGGCGCGGTTTAAGGACCATTATCAGTCGCACTACTCGGCATCGAAATATGAGTACCACCAATACCGTCCGGCCTATCTACATGGGTTTGAGCTGGCCCTTGACCCGCGCTATCGGACGATGGATTGGAACGGCGTCGAACCGGAAGCCCGCCGGACGTGGAACGAGAGTACGATGGGACTCTGGAATCAATATAAAGATGCCGTGCGCTACGGCTGGGAACAGGGCGTCGCGTTGGAACGAAGATGACGCCGGGGCGAAGGAAAAATCCGGAGCCGCAATCATGATGACTGATTTGATCGCCGCCCGATCTCAGATGGCCATGTCCCTGGGCTTCCACATCGTTTTTGCCGCGCTGGGGATTGCGATGCCGGTCTTGATGGCGGCCGCGGAGTGGCGGTGGTTGAAGACGCAGGACGAGGAATACCTCAAGCTCGCGAAGCGTTGGTCGAAAGGCACCGCGATCTTGTTCGCCGTGGGCGCCGTGTCCGGAACCGTGCTGTCCTTCGAGCTCGGTTTGCTGTGGCCCTCGTTCATGGAGACGGCGGGGCCGGTTGTCGGGCCTCTCTTCGGACTGGAGGGGTTTGCGTTCTTTACCGAAGCGATCTTCCTCGGAATCTATCTCTACGGGTGGTCCCGCATTTCACGTCGCGCGCACTTTATCGCCGGTCTCATCGTCGCGGCGAGCGGGACCGCCTCGGCCTACTTCGTCGTCACGGTCAACGCCTGGATGAACGCGCCCACCGGCTTTGAGGTGGTCGACGGACGGATCACCAATGTACGACCCTTAGTGCCCCTCTTGCACCCGTTCGCCTTTCATGAAACGGTGCATATGCTGCTCGCCGCCTTTGCCGCCACCGGATTTCTCGTGGCCGGTATCCACGCCTTTCTCCTCCTGCGCCGGCCGATGAATCGCTTCCACCGACACGCGCTCGTTCTTGCGCTCGTGGTGGGAGGCATTCCCGCCCTTCTTCAGCCGTTGAGCGGAGACCTCATCGCGAGGGCGGTCGCCGATCACCAGCCGGCCAAGCTGGCTGCAATGGAAGCGCTCTTCGTCACGGAAACCGGCGCGGACTTCGTTCTCTTCGGACTTCCGGATGCGTCCACGCAAACCGTCGATTATGCTGTCGTGATTCCGAACGCCTTGAGCCTTCTCTTGCGTGGAGACCCCAACGCCGTCGTTCCCGGGCTCGATCAGATCCCCCGTCAAGACTGGCCGCCCGTGGCCGTCACGCATGTGGCGTTCCAACTGATGGTGATCTGCGGGTTGATCATGGCCGGAGTCACCCTCTGGGCCGGCTGGCGCTGGAGAACAGGTCGACTGGAGACAAATCGCCGGCTCTTGCGCACGTTGGTCATCATCGCTCCGCTCGGATTCATCGCCATCCAAGCCGGGTGGGTGGTGACGGAAGTGGGGCGTCAACCGTGGATCATACAAGGGCTCATGCGGACCTCGCAGGCCGTCACTCCGATGCCGGGCCTGTGGATTCCCATGGTCACCTTTTCACTCCTCTATGTCGTCCTGGCCGGCGTCGTGGTGTGGGCCCTTTGGCGCCATATTGCGGCGACGGCTGCGGCCTCTCCTGATCGAGGGGCGGAAAGGAAAGCCGCCTGACCATGCCCTCGTACGAACTCATGGTTGCCGCCGCGCTGGTCGGCGCCGCCGCCTTCTATCTCTTGTTCGGCGGGGCGGACTTTGGGGCCGGAATCTGGACTCTTTTTGCGATGGGCCGTCGAGGACAGCCGCAACGCGCATTGATCGATCAGGCCATCGGCCCGATTTGGGAGGCCAACCATGTGTGGCTCATCATCGCCGTGACGATTCTCTTTACGGCGTTCCCGCCGGCCTTCGCCGTGATCTCCGTCAGACTGCACATCCCCTTGACCGTAATGCTGATCGGAATCGTGCTGCGGGGTACCGCGTTTGCGATTCGAACGCATGACATCTCATCCCGCCCGGACGGATTCACCGGGGCACCGCCCATTTGGCATCGGATCTTTGCCTGGTCGAGTGTGATTACGCCGACCATGCTGGGCATCGTCCTGGGTGCGATTGCATCGGGCCGAGCCGCGGGGCCGACCGACACCGTCCGGGAAACCTTCGTCGATCCCTGGCTGGCGCCGTTTCCCTTCGCCGTCGGCCTCCTGGCCACGGCATTGTGCGCTTATCTCGCCGCCGTCTATCTGATCTTGGAAAGCCGGGACCCGGAGTTACGCCGCCTCTTTCGACGTCGAGCCATGATAAGCGGGATACTCGTCCTCATGTCGGCCGCCGTCGCGCTCTTCCTCACGCATGACGGCGCGCCGGAAATCTATCGGGGTCTGGTGACGACGGCCTTGGGTCGCGCGACGATCGTGGCGACGGTGCTGGTCCATCTGGCGGCTCTGTGGGCGGTGATGGCCGAACGTAATCTGGCGGCTCGATTCCTCGCGGGAGGCGGAGCCGCAGCCATTTTGTGGGGTTGGGCCCTGTCGCAGTACCCCTATCTCGTCGAGCCCTCGGTCACGATCTATGATGCGGCCCCATCCGGCACACTGGATATTTTACTGGCCAGTTTGTTGTTGGGATCCATCGTCCTCTTCCCCTTCTTGTTTTACCTGTACAACCTGTTCAAAGGAGACGTTCTCTCGCGATCGGTATAGTGAACAAAGTGCGCAGGCCTTTATGCGCGTCACTCGTCAGGCGCGACCATCACTCTCACCCTCTTCCTCCGCCTGCGCCGGCGGCAGCATGAGCGTCGCCGTCGTTCCCTCCCCCGGAGCGGACCGGAGATCGAACCGTCCTCCCAGCGCCAACATGCGCTCCTGAATGCTGAAGAGTCCGAACTTCGAGGAGATGCCGCCACTGGGGGGTCCCGCAGCGGCGACAGCGGCCGGATCAAAGCCGGTTCCCTCGTCCCGCACGGTAATGGTCAGGTTCCTATCGGTGTGCTCCATGGTCACGAGGGCGCGGCCGGTGCCGGCATGTTTGGAGGAGTTGATCAGGAGTTCCCGCACTGATTGAAACAGCAAGACGACTTGGTCTTCCGGGAGCCGGACGTCATTCTCTTCCGGAACCTTCACCGTCACCGCCTGTCCATGTTTCTGCATGTATGTCGCCAGCCATTGGAGTCCGGCAGCGAGGCCGTGGTCGCGCAACATCGGAGGGCAGAGTTCGGCCACGAGGGTGCGGCTATAGGTCAACGCCTCCGATAAGATGTCATCCAAGCTGTTGAGCATGCTGTCCCATGCGGAGCTGCCGCCGGCGGACTGCTTGCCTTGCGCGATGGTCATCTTGCCGAAGACCAGCAGCTGTTGCAGGTGGTCGTGCAATTCGCCGGCGAGGCGTTTGCGCTCGCGCTGCTCGGCAAGGCTCAATTCGCCGGCGAGCGCCCGCAGGCGTTTTTGCGATTGCACCAGTTCCGCGGTCCTGTCGTTCACCGCTTTCTCCAGTTCCGCTGTCCACCGCTCCATGCGCTGTTGCGCCATGCGCCGTTCGGTAATGTCCTTAGCCAACGCCACCAAATACCTCGGTTTTCCTTGCTGGTCGCGCAGGACCGAGACAAACTTGCGGACCCACACCGAATGGCCGTCCTTGTGCAGGTACCGGTTCTCGATTTCGAAATACGGCAGCTCCTCGGTGAGGAGGCGTCTGATTCCCGCGAGATTGGCGTCACGATCGTCGGGATGCACGAGCTGCGATAAATCGACGGACCGAAGCTCGTCTTCCGTATAGCCCAGCATGGCACAGTAGGCCGGATTGCACTGCACGGAGCCGCCATAGAGATTCGCAATGGCGATTCCGGTCCCTGCATGCTCGAACACATTGCGGAACCGGGCTTCGCTTTCGCGCAAACCCGCTTCCGCCTCCTTACGTTCGGTGATATCGAAAATCACTCCGACTACGCGGACGGGTCGGCCCGCCGCGTCGCATCGCGCCGTGGCATTCACGTGAATCCAACGGACAGTGCCGTCCGATCGAATAATGCGATGCTCGTACTTGTGGGGAACGTCGGGATTCTCCGACGAAAGACGCACGATTCGTTCGACCTCGGCTGCGTCCTCCGGATGAATCTGTCGCCGCCAGTGTTCGTAGGTTCCTTCGAAGCCGCCGATAGGAAGACCCCAGATTCGTTCCGTCTCCGGCGACCAGACGATTTTTCCGGACTGAATATCCCAGTCAAACGTCCCGATGTTCGCGGCCGACTGCGCCAGTCGCAGCCGCTCCTCACTTTCATGCAGTTTCGCTTCGGTCTGTTTGCGTTCCGTGATGTCGTTGCCGACCGTGACCAGGCAGCGCGTTCCGTCAAGCTCGATCAAGTCGGAAGACACCAGAATATGGCGTATGTCGCCGGACTTGGTCTTGAAACTCAACTCACAATTGCGGACCGCCTCGCCGGCTTGCGCACGTTCGACGAGTCGCGCCCGATCCTCGGGATTCGGCCAGATACCCAGCAATAACGTGGTGTTTCCGATCACTTCCTCGCGGCGAAAACCGAAGAGCCGCAAACAGGCGTCGTTCACTTCTATGCAACGACCGGTCGCCAGTTCCGTGATGCCGATCGGATGAGGACTGGCGCGGAACGCCCTCGCGTACCGCTCTTCGCTCGCGCGCAGGGCGTCTTGTCCGCGCCGGCGCTCGGTGATATCCAGGAGCACGCCGGTCATACGGACGGCTTTCCCGCCGTCATCGAAATAGAAGCGTCCTGTGCCGCTCATCCACCGCACGCTCCCGTCGGGATGAATGAACCGATATTCGTCCGCATACACAACTTCTTGGCGCGTCATAAGATCGTTCAATTTTTGCCATACGCGCGTGCGGTCATCCGGATGCAGCATGTCCGTGAAGTCATGGATCGTACCGCTGCTTCGCCGAAACGACGTGCCGGCGGACCGCTGCTCGGAACCGAACCATTGAACGATCCCCTCGGCAATGTCCCACTCCCACGCACCCTCGCCGGTAAGGAACGCTGATGAGAGCCTCGAGAGGTTGGTTGAAGATAGAGCGGCGCGTTCAGGAAATTCGTCCATGACAGGCTCCTGTTTTCGACCCATTGCCGGGCCGTCCGCGATGGAGCCGACAACCGGACCGAACAGTTCGGTGTACGAAGTGTACGCGCTCGCCTGGGGGTCAATCAACCCTAAATCCTAGGGCCGTTAAGCCCTCGTGAGTGCGCGGGACAGTCCTAGTGCGCCATACGATTTTTCCAAGGTAGGGTGCGGTCAGGAGAACGGTGTCTTGGCGAGCCCCGTCACGACTTTCGACATGCGCCGCCGTGTCCGGCACGGTTTTACGGTTTTAAGAGCCGGAAGAATCCCGGCACGTTGATATGTTGATATTATGGTGACGCTTATCGCCGGCGGCTTACTTTTGGGACTCATCCTCGTGGCGCTCTTCTCCTTTGGAGCGTTCAAATCCCCGTACATCGGCATCCCGTACTTTTGGCTGTTCCGTTTTGTCCTGCTGTTCTTGATGATGTGGCTGATGGCGACGTTCTGGTACGGCGGGAGTGGACAGCCCTAGAGTTTTAGGCTATCCAGCTGAGGGACCTTGACCGGGCGCGCAGAGCGTAGAGAAAGGTATGCAATGAACCTAACAGGGAGTCCATCATGGGGAAGATGAACGTGTCGCTCAATGACGCCGTCCAATATGATCTCCAACGGCTCATTCCCGCCCGCCAAAGAAGTCTCATTATCAAAGAAGCCTTGCGCAAGGAAACTCCTGCGCCGCAACCGATCGGCCGCAACCGAACGGCTGATCGAACTTCGTAAACGCAGCGCTAAATTCAGCGAAAGGCCATCCTGTCCGACCTCCGACGCGACCGGGCGAGACCGCTTTGATGACTGTTGTTCCCGGCGCTTCGGTCTCGCTGAAATTGGTCCTGCAGGAAACGACCGATCACGACGACGCGGCTCGACGCCCGACGTTCGATGCCGCTCGGCGGAAATGCCGAATTTTTGCACAATCGTAACGTGCAGCTGCCGACCGCGGCGCATCTGCTTCGTCCCTCCGGCTTGCGCTTAAACCCGACCCTTGTTAGTCTATGGGCCAACGGAAAAAACGCATGTCCCGCTCATCCACAAGATTGACTTACGAAGAGCTTGCCCTTCTTCCCAACGATGGGAAGCGCCATGAACTGATCGATGGAGACCATTTCATGACCCCTTCCCCGAATACGAAACACCAACGTGTGCTCAGCAGACTGCACTATGCCTTGATGTCTTTCCTCGATCGGCATTCTCTTGGTGAACTGTTCATCGCCCCCTATGACGTCGTGATGTCTCCCCACGACGTGTGCGAACCGGACCTCGTCTTCGTCTCGAACGATCGGTCCTCCATCGTGACCGATTCGAATATTCAAGGCGTGCCGACCTTGCTGGTCGAAGTGCTCTCCCCGGGAACTCGCAAGCTCGATGAAGTCTACAAGCGGGACCGTTATGCCCAATTCGGCGTCCAAGAATATTGGATCATCGACCCTGAAATCGACATTATCAAAATATTTCGCCTCACGGAGCAAGGATACGGTCAACCACATGAGTTGCGGCTGGAACAAGGCGTCGCATTGACCTCTGCTCAACTCCCAGGATTCTCTCTCCCCCTCGCCACGCTCTTCAAACAGTAGCTCCACGACTTTCCTACTTACTCGAGGACAGGGGGACTCATGGTCACCGCCCTTCAGCACTTTCTGTATAGTCTGATACAGTTCATCCCCCGCCGTATCTTTGCGCCGATCCTTACGAGGCCGTTCCGTGTGGGTTTATTCTTGCTGATGCGGTTTCTGCTGGGGTTCTGGTATGGCTGGAGTGAACGGCCTTATGCCCTCTGGATCGATATGATCCGACGATCAACACACTCAAAGCCCAGTGATCACTCAGTGCGCTGAACAGGACTTGTCGGTCGTAATACCGACCTCTTGAACGATCGCATCGTACAGCTGATCGACCGCCGTATCTTTGGGCAGGACGGCGGCGGCGCCGGCTCGCTTCATCGCCTCGCTGTTGCCGTCCCTGGTGTTGACGGAGATCCCGATCACGGTCGTCTCGGGCCAGTGGTTTTTGATATAGGTCGTGGCATCGATGCCGTTCATTTTCGGCATATTGATGTCCATCACCACCACGCGTGGATGAAGATCCCCGACCAGCTTGACCGCCTCCTCACCATCTCTCGCTTCCGCGACGACTTGGAGATCGTCATAGGCATCCAGCACGGACCGAAGGCCCTGCCGCACCATCGCATGATCATCGACGAGCAACACGTGCACCATGGTTTGTCCTTTTGTTCGAGAGCCGGACTTCTTCGCGCTTGCTGCCACGCGCACAACCGCCGCCGGTGACATTTCGGCAGTCGCGAGGTTGTCTTCGGAATCCCGTGCCAAGGGCAACACCAGCGTCGCGGTGGTTCCCTGTCCCGGAGCGGATTCAATGGCAAACGACCCGCCCAACGCGCGCATCCGTTCTTGGATACTATATAGACCAAATTTAGAGGAGATTCCGCCACTAGGTGTTCCAGCAGCAGCAGCAGCAGCAGCAGCAGCAGCAGCAAGATCGAAGCCTCTCCCATTGTCACTCACCGTGATGGACAGGTTGTCCTTATGCTGCTCCATGGTCACCGTCGCTTCACCGGTCCCGGCATGCTTCGACGAGTTGATCAGCAACTCTCGGACGGATTGGAACAGGAGCATCGCTTGATCTTCCGGCAGCTGAGGCCCCCTGCTGTCCGGCACGGTGACCGTCACGGTCTGCTCATGTTTCTTCATGTATTCCGCGAGCCACTTGAGTCCAACATCGAGACCGCGATCTCGCAGCACCGGGGGACTCAGTTCCGATACAAGGGTCCTGGTGTACGTCAACGCATCGGAGAAGACGTCGTCCGTCTCCTGTATGATCTTCTCGACGGCCGGCAGGCCGACGGCGTGCCGCTTACCCGCTCCCAGCTTCAGCTTGCCGAGCACGAGGGTTTGCTGAAGGTGGTCGTGCAGCTCCGTGGCGAGCCGTTTACGTTCCCGCTGCTCCGACAGATTCAACTCCGCCGCCAAGGCGCGAAGTCGTTGTTGCGATTGCACCAGCTCGGCTGTCTTGAGGTTCACGACCTGTTCCAACTCCACGTTCCAGCGCTGGAGCCGTTCTTGTGCTTCGCGCAGGGCGGCTTCCGCTGCCTTTCGCTCGGTAATGTCGATGGTAAGACCCGTATACCCCGCAAATGTACCGTCTCTTGTGAACCGTGGCTGGCCCACGGAGTGCATCCACCTGTACTCGCCATCATGACGACGGAAGCGGAACTCCTTATCAAAGATCTTTTCGTGTTTCATCGCATCACGATACGCTTCCACGTATTGCTCCCGGTCGTGCGGATGAACGAAATGGGCCCAGTCGTATCCCCGGACGTCGGGGATCCCAACACCGAGAAACTTCAGGTATCCCCGATTGACGAATTGACATCCTTCTAAATCGTTGACCCAAATGAGAGCCGGCGCACCGTCTGCCAGAGTGCGGAATCGCTCTTCGCTTTCGCGCAGCGCGGCTTCGGTCTGTTGGCGCGCCATCATGTCGGCGGCCATCCGCGCTAGAATATCGAACCGCTGGAGTTCCTCAGATGACGGCTGATGCGGTTTCCGCCAATGGGTAGACAGCATACCGAGCAGGCGCCCGTCTCGGGACAAGAGCGGCGTGGTCTGCACGGCTCGAACGCCGATCCGGAGATACGTCGACAAATCATCCGTCCCCGCCATGAAGCCGCACGTCTCGATATTCGGCACCACCACTCGTCGGCGGCCGCGAAGCGCCATGCCGCAGGTGGAGTCGGAATCCGGGCGCACCCATTCCCAGAACTTGGCCGCCTCTTCATTGAATCCACGGTACGCCAGCAATTGCAGCTCGCCGCTCGGTCCGCGGTCGGGATAGAACCTTTGTATGCTGGCGAAGTCGGCCCGCATGATGCCGACCGCCGCATCGATGATTTTCCGGTACAGCGTTTCTATGCGATCTTCTTCCACAAGCTCGGCACTTGTGCTCTGCAAGAGCTTCGTGTCCGCCAGCTCCTGGGCGAGGTGCGCTTCGCTCCGACGCAGCTCCTCTTCCACGCGCTCACGCGCGCTCAATTCAACCCTGAGATCAGTCAGGAGGGTTTCGGCTCGCTGCTGTGCCTTTCGCCATGCCTCTCCCAATCCGACGACCGCCAGAGCGATGGCGAAGTACGCCGCGTAGCCGAGTTGATGCATCGTTCCGGCGATCCATAACGTGTGCCGCGGTGACATGAAGACCCAATTCGCCGCAAGCGCTCCCAATACAACAGCCGCCAAAGAAGGGCCGAGCCCACTGAACCATGTCGTGATGGCAACCGCGATGAAGAACGTGACATAGGGAAGGTGGTCGCCAAGCCCGGGGTCGATCGCGAGTCGAACGACTACCGCAAGCCCTATCGATCCCACCGCAATCGCATAGCCGGCCAGAATACGGCTCACCCGGCGGCCTGCGGTGACGGTTCTTTTGGTCACCGTGTCCTCTCGCTTGTCTCGAATTCCGCGGCATCGGCCGTTTCGCGCCGGATCACCGCATAGAGCTCATCCACCGCGGCGTCCTTCGTGATCAGCCCCACCGCCCCGGCTTGCTTCATCGCCTGACCGCTGGCGTCTCCCGTGTTGACCGATATCCCGATGACGACGGTCCCGGGCCACTGGGTCTTGATGCGCTCCGTGGCTTCGATACCGCCCATCGTCGGCATGTTGATATCCATCACGACGACCCGAGGCCGGAGTTCCCCGGCGAGCCTCACGGCTTCCGAACCGTCCTGCGCTTCCCCCACCACTTGAACATCGTCATAGGCATCCAGCACCGACCGAAGTCCTTGCCGAACCATGGCGTGGTCGTCGACCAGAAGAACACGAATCGGGGAACGTGGTGAGTGGCGAGTGGAGAGTGATGCGTGGCCTGTTACTTGCGCGTCTTGAGTGCGCGGCGGAGTCCCGATAGCATTCGACTGACTTCGTCCGACATGGCCTGGAGCCGGGTGAGCAGATCTGGCTTCAGCAGGCCGACTCGTTGACTGAGCAATAGATGCGTCTCCAGCTCCATCAGCGATCCCCGTGCGATGCTCAGATGATTCAAGAACTCCTTCGTAGACTGTCTCCCCTGACCTTCTGCGATATTGGCCGCCACCGATGTTGCCGCGCGACGGATTTGATTGGTCAGGCCGAATTGTTCCTCTCGCGGAAACTCTTTTGTCGCGAGGTAACACTCCTCCGCTAACTTGATCGCCACCTGCCACACTTTGAGATCGCGGTAACTCTTGACCGTCATGGTCTCCCTCCTCGCCACTCACCACTCGCTCCTCGCCACCTTCCACTGGCAGCACCAACGTCGCCTTCGTGCCCTGTCCGGGCGCCGACTCAATGACGCAGGAGCCGCCGAGCGCCCGCATTCGCTCCCTGATGCTGAACAGCCCGAACTTCGAGGAGATGCCGCCGCTCGGGGTCCCAACGGCCGCCGCATCGACGGTCAAATCAAAGCCGGCGCCCTGATCGCGGACCTCGATCCGGACCTGATTCTCGCTTTGGATCATCTCGACGGCGGCTTCACCGGTTCCGGCATATTTGGACGCATTGATGAGGAGTTCCCTGACGGACTGAAACAGGAGGATGCGTTGGTCTTCGGGCAGCTTGAGATCTTCTTCAGGAACCGACACCGTGACGGTTTGTTCATGCCTTTTTTTCATGTACTCGGCAAGCCATTTGAGGCCTGCGGCCAACCCGTGATCCCGCAGCACGGGCGGACTGAGTTCCGCCACCAGCGTGCGGCTGTAGGTCAACGAGTCCGATAAGATGTCGTCCACCCGCTTCATCACCCTCTCGCATGCCGGCGAGCCGACCGCAAACCGCTTGCCCTGCCCGATTTCCAATTTGCCGAGCACCAGCATCTGTTGCAGATGGTCGTGCAGCTCGGTCGCGAGGCGTGTGCGCTCGCGCTGTTCGGTCAGACTCAGCTCGCTGGCCAGCGCCCGCAGACGCTCTTGGGACTGTATGAGCTCCGCAGTCTTTACGTTCACCGCCTGCTCCAAGTCCTCATTCCACCGCCGTAGCCGCTCATGCGCTTCGCGCAATGCCGCTTCACCTTGCTTGCGCTCGGTGATGTCTTCCACGGTCCCGACGAGACGGACGGCTCGGCCTCGCTCGAAGATCGTGCGTCCCCTCGCCTCGATCCACCGAGTCTCCCCGTCGGTACGATGAACGACCCGGAATTCCGCGGCGTACCGGCCGCCGCCGTTCGGATCGAGCGCCCGGTCCATGGCGGCTTTGGTCGAGGCTCGATCTTCCGGATATACACCGGCCCAGAAGGTCTCGATGGTGATCGGTTCCTCAGACCGCACACCCCATAGCCGGCGCACCCGCTCATCCCACTGGATTCTTCCATGAACGACATCGTAATCATGAATGCCAAGGTCTGCTGCCTCCTTTGCCAACTGCAGCCTGATTCGGCTTTCGCTCCACTGCTTCTCCACGCCGTTCAGGTAGCGCGCGACCATCCACAGCACAAATCCGAATCCGGCCATGCTCAGACCCACCACAACCGTCAGACTGAACGTGTGCCCGAACGTCCCGGTGAGTTCCCCGGCGAGACGGACCCATCCGATGAGAATCACCATCCCAAGCGTCAGGGGGACTATGCGGCGCAGCATGAGCCCGCCCGTTTCTTGGGAGAGCAGAATCGCCATCACCCCGCGATCCGGCCTGACATAGAGGAGGGCCACCCCGATGAAGACGAACGCCAAGGCCGTGGGCAACGCAATCGATACGTACGGTTTGAAGGTATACAGGGACCGGGCGTTGTAGAGGTATCCGACGATGGCGAGCGCGCTGATCCATATCATCAGCAGCAGGGCGGCTTCGGCAATTCTTTGGACCGCTCTCGTCTCGCTCCGGAACAGGACGACCGCAAAGGCAAACAGAATGAACGATAGGGCGGTGGCCGGAGGCATCCACCCGGGGTGGGTTGGGTCCGGCACGCTGCCGGCGGCGTACCCGATCAACGTGCCCAATCCCATGAGACCTGCCGTGACGGCCGGAAGAGCGGGCAGAAGAGGCCGCAGCTGTCGGGACGTTCCGGTCTCCAGTTCCGTTGCGTTGAGCCACATGACCGACGCTCCGCACAACAAGAATCCGAATGCCGTCGTAACCTTCATGTCGGCAAAACCTGGAACCAAGCTGGTCAGTGTCGGGATTTCAAAAAACCATCCGGCGAGGACAAGCGAGGCGAGGCTCATGGCGGTCAGAGAGAACGCATGAGACGCGGTGCGGTAGGAGCGGTATGGATCGTTCGCGGATCGCATCATTCAATTCATGACGGCAAGACGATGCATGAAGACATACGGGCACCTCACGTTGATGAAAGCGGATCGGTGAAAATGAAACGGACTCGATAATTCATGGCCGGCTCCGTATGCGGGCTGAATGTGTTCCCTCATAGCCGTCAGCGATGGAGCCGGCTGACAAACCACATATCATTCGGTGTACGAAGGTAAGAGCGTCATCCTAGCTTGTCGGACATATCAGCACAAGAGTCAATGACCTAGGGCTTCCCCTAGTATGGCGCCCACTCGGTCACGCCACTGGGGACCGTCCCAGTCCATCGTTCCTCTTTATGCGGTTACTATTCGTTAAACGTCGAACAAGGAGGTCGCGATGAGAATGCTGCTGGGCTTTGCGGTAACATTGGTCTTTGTGGTGGGCATCATCTCAATGGGCCATGCCGGTGAAATGAAGGCGGAGATGGAGAATGCCAAAGGTCAGATGAAGGGCGAGATGGAAGAGGCGAAGGGCGAAGTCAAAGCTTTGAAAGAAGAAGCCAAAGGCAATGACGTGAAGGCGGCCGGAGAGCGCATAAAGGGCGATACCAAAGGCGCCGTCGAAAAGGGAAAAGGAAAGGCGAAAGAACTGAAGGAACGAATGAAAGACTAGGGCTATCCGCTCGCCCCGCGCCTGTCGGCGCGGGGCTGCCACCTCACAGAGCGCTTCGTAAGAGAAACGGAATTCCCTCCGGAGGAGCGACGCTGTTGTAATCCGTGCGCAGTGGCATAACAATACACGCATAAAAGAAACGAACTCATCATGGATTCGGTCGAGGAACAGAACGGCGGCCATGGTTATCCGCGTCCCCAGCTCCGGCGAGAACGCTGGATGAATCTGAACGGATCCTGGGAGTTCACATTGGATCCTTTCGCCGTGTGGCAACATCCCAGAGAGGTGCCCTGGCGGGACGTCATTCAGGTGCCCTTCGCCCCTGAAACGGAGCGGAGCGGCATGGGCGAGAAGGATTTCTTCAAGTCCTGCTGGTATCGCCGGTCCATCGCCTTGCCGAAGCTGCGCCGCGCAGAACGGTGGCTCCTCCACTTCGGAGCCGTGGATTACAAGGCGACGGTGTGGATCGACGGTCTCTGTCTCGGGTCGCATGAGGGCGGGTATGCCCCCTTTTCCTTCGACATCACCGAACATTTGGCCGACAGAGAGCGCCATGAGCTGGTCGTGCGGGCCATCGATCTCCCGACCGATCTCCAGCAGCCGCGCGGGAAGCAAGACTGGCAGCGGGAGCCGCATCTCATCTGGTATCCGAGAACCAGCGGAATCTGGCAGACCGTTTGGCTGGAACAAGTGCCGGATCGCCATATCCAGAGCATCCGCTATACCCCCAATCTGAGCCGCTGGGAGATCGGCCTGAATGTGGGCCTCGCCGGGCCCGATATGGACGGGTTGCGGGTGAAAGCCGTCTTGCGAGTGAAGGGGCGACTGCTCGCCGAAGACATCTACAGCGTGTCGTCCGGGGAAGTGCATCGGCGCATTGCCTTGTCGGATCCCGGGATCGACGACTCGCGGAACGAACTGCTGTGGAGCCCCCGCTCCCCGACGTTGATCGACGTCACGTTGGAGCTTCTCAATGCCCGAGGCGACGTCCTCGATCGGGTCGCCAGCTACACCGCCTTGCGTGAAATCTCAATTCAGGGGGATCGCATCATTTTGAACGGGCGGGCGCTGCAACTTCGGTTCGTGCTGGACCAGGGGTACTGGCCCGAGACGGGCATGACCGCTCCCGATGACGCCGCGCTGCGGCGCGACGTCGAATTGGCGAAGCAGATGGGGTTCAACGGCGTGCGGAAACACCAAAAGATCGAAGACCCCCGGTATCTCTATTGGGCCGATCGTCTCGGTCTGCTGGTCTGGGAAGAAATGCCGAGCGCCTATCGATTCACGATCAAATCGATCGAGCGGCTGAAGCATCAATGGGAGGAAGTGCTGCACCGGGATTACAATCATCCCTGCATCGTCGGATGGGTGCCGTTCAATGAATCGTGGGGCGTGCCCAACCTTCCGGACAATGCGGCGGAACGCCACTACGTACAGGCGCTCTATCACCTGACGAAAACGATCGATCCGACCAGGCCCGTGGTCGGAAACGACGGGTGGGAGAGCGTGGCGACCGACATCATCGGCATTCACGACTATGACGACGAGCCCGCCCGCATGGCGCTGCGCTACCAAACGACCGATATGCGCGTGCGACTGTTCCTGCACGAGCGGCCGGGCGGGCGGTTGCTCATGCTGCAGGGGCAACAGGCCGGAAACGAACACCCCATCGTATTGTCCGAGTTCGGCGGCATCGCCATCAAGGGGGAACGGACATGGGGCTATGTCAGAAGCGAAGACGCCGACGAACTCGAACGCCGATACGTCGAGCTATTGACGATGGTGCACGGGCTCCAACTGCTGGCCGGGTTTTGTTACACCCAATTTACCGACACCTATCAAGAAGCCAACGGACTGCTCTATGCCGACCGCCGGCCGAAATTTTCGCTGGAGCGGATGGCGGAAGCGACTCGCGGGCCGGAGCGCCATCCGATGTTGGAATCCGACCAGGAGACCCGGGCCACATGACGACCTCTTCGACGACCCTGCCCCTTTACAGGAAGGTCCTCGGCAAGCCCGATGGGCGCCCGTTGATCCTCTACGGACGAGAACCGATCGAGGCGGAGAGCGCCCCGAGTCCCCTGGGGGATCGGCCGACTCCCTCCAGCCATTTTCGCTGGCATCCCTTCCGTGGCGAGTGGGTCGCCTATGCGGATTATCGCCAACATCGCACCTTCCTCCCTCCTCCCGAATACAACCCCCTCGCTCCGACCCAGGACCCGGATCGACCGACCGAATTGCCGGCGGGCCGGTATGACGTGGCCGTGTTCGAGAATCGCTTTCCCACGATGGCGCCGGAAGCCGGGGCTCCGCCGGATTCCCTGACGGATACGAGCCCCGGCACAGGGGTCTGCGAAGTCGTGGTCTATACCCAGGACCCGGCTGCTTCGTTGGGCTCATTGCCGATCGAGCATGTTGAAATCATCCTCGCATCGTTGGCAGACCGTTATACGGAGCTCGGGGCGAGGCCGGACGTTCAATACGTGATGCCGTTCGAAAATCGAGGCGTCGAAGTCGGCGTCACGCTGCATCATCCGCACGGGCAAATCTACGCCTATCCCTTTGTGCCGCCGATTCCCGCCGAGGAACTTCGTCGGCAAGCGGAGTTTTTTCGCGCGCACGGACGCGGACTGCTCGCCACGCATCTCGAAGCCGAACTGCTGGACGGCCGGCGCATCCTCTATGATGGGCCGCACGCCCTGGTCTTCATCCCCTCGTTCGCCCGCTATGCCTATGAAGCGTGGGTGGCGCCCAAGCGGCCGGCGCCGTCGCTCGCCGACCTGTCCCCGTTTGAGCGTCGAGACTTTGCGCGGGCGCTGAAAACACTCCTCCTGAAATACGATGGATTGTGGGAGCGCGCGTTTCCGTATGTGATGGTCTTCCACCAAGCCCCGACGGACGGAACTCCGCATCCGGAAGCTCATCTCCATGTGGAATGCTATCCCGCCTATCGCATGCCGGGACGGCTCAAGTACCTGGCCGGCAGTGAGTTGGGCGCCGGCCTCTTCACGTCGGATACGTTGCCGGAGGCCAAGGCGGTGGAATTGCAACAGATCCCGGTGCACCTTGACTGACTCCACCACCACGCGAACGGCCTCGCCGGACTTCGCCTCCCTCTTCGGAGCGCAACCGACACACAGGGCCGAAGCGCCGGGTCGTGTCAACCTCATCGGCGACCATACGGACTACAACGGGGGATTCGTGCTGCCGATGCCGATGCCTCAACGCACGAACGTGGAATTGCGGTTGCGGAACGACGGGATGGTCCATCTCTGGAGCGCATCGGTCGGAGGGCCGAGCGGACTCCACACGTACCGTCTCGGCAACGAAACCAGGACACAACACTGGACCGATTACGTGCAGGGCGTCACCTGGGCGCTGCGCGCCGACGGCCGCGCGCTGAATGGATTCGACCTCCGGATCGAATCGACCGTTCCCATCGGAGCCGGTCTCTCGTCGAGCGCGTCGTTGCTGGTCGCCGTGCTGCGGGGATTACGCCATGCCCTGGCACTGGAACTCGCGGACGAGGCCCTGGCTACCTTGGCGTACCGGGCGGAAACCGAGTTCGTCGGAGCCCCGGTCGGAATCATGGACCATATGGTCTGCTCGCTGGGCAGGCCGCATGAAGCGTTTTTTCTGGACACCGCCACGTTGGAATACGAATACGTCGCCTTACCGCAGACGTTGGAATGTGTGGTGTTGCATTCCGGCGTGCAACATCACCATGCGACCGGCTCCTACCGTAAGCGGCGACAGGAATGCGAGACCATCAACAATTTGTTGGGCCTTCGCTGGTTGCGTGATCTGGAGGGCAATGGCCAGCAAAGCGTCCTAGCGAGAATCGGCGAACTCCCGCCTCCACTGGATCGCCGCGCCCGGCATGTCCTCACGGAAAACCAACGTGTCCTCACGGCCATGGAATTTTTGAAAGCCGGTAACCTGCAGGCATTGGGAACGGTGATGTCGGCGTCGCATGAGTCTTTGCGGCACGACTTTGAAGTCTCGACCCCCGATATCGATCTGTTGGTAGACCTCGCCACCGCCCACCGGATGGTCTATGGAGCGCGCCTGACGGGCGGAGGATTCGGAGGCTCGGTGGTCATCGCGGCGGCAGCGGGCAGCGGCCGGGATGTCGCGCAGTGGGTCGCCCGCGGCTATCATACCGGCGCGCAACGAGATGCGGTGATCTTGCTCCCGCAATAGTCATGAGGCCTTACATGAATCTTCGGGGCAAGTTGTCTCTCTTGGAACGACATGGCTGTCCGCCCGGCGATGCCGACTCGTAAACAGCAATAAATCCTGCGCGTTTTAGGTCCGCGTTTTGCAAAGCTTACGTACGTAATAGTCGCAACCGAGTGTGTCCGACCTCAGATAGCGCGTCGCCGACTCTGCGCTTCCAGATTTGAATCGTCCACCGATTCACGAATGTCAGCTCATGTCGGGACAGAGCGGTAACGGGTATGACCGCAGCAAGGAGAGTGTCCATGTCGTCGAACCGATCGATCGAATCCTCAGCGAATCCGGATATTCTGTGTCTTTCACACCTGCGATGGAACTGGGTGTTCCAGCGTCCGCAACATCTCCTCACGCGCGCTGCCGCAAAACGCCGGGTCTTCTTCGTCGAAGAACCGGTGCTCGACGCAACCGGTGCGCCTTTCATGGAACAGTCCTCCCCGCATTCCAACGTCATCGTTTCCGTCCCTCATCTCCCCCGCGCCTGCAACGGAGCGGAGATCACGGAGATGCAAAGCCTGCTGCTCCGGTCGTTGGTGGAAGAACAGGTCGTTCAGGACTATTTCCTCTGGTACTACACGCCGATGGCGCTTCCCTTTTCCCGTCATCTGACTCCGCGGGCCACGGTGTACGACTGCATGGATCAACTGGCCGGATTCGCCGGCGCTCCCGCGGAGATCTTCGCTCTCGAGCGGGAGCTCTTGGAACGCTGCGATCTCTTGTTTACCGGCGGACTCAGCCTCTATGAGGCCAAACGGAAGGGCCATTCGAACGCCCATTGTTTTCCCAGCAGTGTGGACGTCGCCCATTTTCGCCAAGCGCGGAAGGGGACCGGTGACCCGGACGATCAGGCGGCCATTCCCCGTCTCCGTCTCGGGTATTTCGGGGTGATAGACGAGCGGTTGGATCTGGATCTCATCGCCGAGGTCGCAAGGGCTCAGCCGGCCTGGCATATCGTGCTGGTCGGCCCGACGGCGAAAATCGACGCGGCCTCGCTCCCGCGGGCGGCGAATATTCATTATCTCGGGTCCAAACAATATCAAGCGTTGCCGGCCTACGTCGGAGGCTGGGATGTGGCCTGGATGCCGTTCGCGCGCAACGAAGCGACCCGTTTCATCAGCCCGACGAAAACTCCGGAGTATCTCGCGGCGGGTAAACCGGTCATCTCCACCTCCATTCATGACGTGGTGCGCACCTACGGCCGGCAAGGCGTCGTGAGGATCGCCGATTCCGCGCAGGAGACGATCCGCGCGGTTGAAGACATTCTGAAAGAGAATCCCGTCACGCGGTCGGCCACGGTGGACGAGTTGCTCCGCGGCCAATCATGGGACGAGACCTGGCGAAGGAGGGAGTCGTTGATCAGCGAAGTGGCGGCCGGCATGCCCGCGGTGAGATCGTAAATGTACGATTATTTGATCGTGGGAGCGGGATTCGCAGGCAGCGTCGCGGCGGAACGCCTGGCCGCCGGATTCGGCAAGCGGGTCTTGATCGTCGATAAACGAGCGCACATCGGCGGGAACGCCTACGATGCCTACGACGAGCACGGGATCCTGATCCATCGGTACGGCCCGCACATTTTTCACACCAACAGCAAGGACGTCTTCGAGTATCTGTCCCGTTTCACCGCCTGGCGGCCGTATCAACACCGCGTGCTGGCTTCGGTCGATGGGCAGCTGGTTCCCATTCCCATCAATCTGGATACCATCAATCGGCTGTATGGGCTGACGCTGACCGGACCGGAGGTCGAACAATTCTTCGCCTCGAAGGCCGAGCCCGTGAGTGTGCCGCGCACGTCCGAAGACGTCATCGTCGGCAAAGTCGGTCGCGAACTCTACGAAAAATTCTTCCGCAACTACACGCGAAAGCAATGGGCGCTCGATCCGTCCGAGCTGGACGCCCAAGTGACGGCGCGCGTCCCGGTGCGTACCAACCGCGACGATCGGTATTTTACCGACACCTACCAGGTGATGCCGCTCCACGGGTACACCAGAATGTTCGAGCGGATGCTGGTCCATCCCAACATTACCATCGTGCTCAACACCGACTATCGGGACCTTATCGGGGAAGTGAATTATAAAAAGATGATTTTCACGGGACCGATCGACGAGTTTTTCGACTATCGATACGGTCCGCTGCCTTACCGGTCCCTGGAGTTCCGTTTCGAGACCGTGCACCGACCTCTGGTGCAGCCGGTGGCGGTGATCAACCACCCGAACGACTATTCGTACACGAGGGTGACGGAATTTAAACACCTCACCGGACAAGAGCACCACTGGACGAGCCTGGTCTACGAATATCCGCAGGCGGAAGGCGATCCGTACTATCCCGTCCCGAGACCGGAGAACACTGATCTCTATCGCAAGTACGATGCATTGGCCCAGGCTGCGCCGGGAGTTTATTTCGTGGGTCGTCTGGCCACGTACAAGTATTACAACATGGACCAAGTGGTCGCCCAGTCGCTTTCATTATGCACAAAACTGACGGGCGCATCGCGCCATGATCTCATCGAGGTGTCACAGAATGGCCATACAACTGTGGGCGGGAGTCGAGTGCACCGTTAACCGTGTCGGGGATCGCTATTTCGATCAGTTGGTCCGCAACGGTCATGAGCGACGGCCCGACGATATCGACAGGTTTGCCTCGCTCGGCATCGCCGCCATGCGGGTGCCCGTGCTCTGGGAGCGAACGGCTCCCCGCGGGCTCTCCGGCGCCTCCTGGGAATGGGCGGACCGATGTCTTGATCGGATTGCGGAATTCGGCATCCGTCCCATCGTCGGCCTCCTCCATCATGGGAGCGGTCCTCCAGACACCAGTTTGCTCGACCCTGATTTTCCATCGAGGCTGGCGGCGTTCGCCGAAGCCGTCGCCCGTCGATATCCCTGGGTCGAGGCCTACACACCGGTGAACGAACCGCTGACCACGGCCCGTTTCAGCGGATTGTACGGACATTGGTATCCGCACCGGCAGGACGACCGGTCCTTTCTGCGGGCCTTACTGAACCAGTGTCGCGCGATCACGCTCTCCATGCAGGCGATTCGCTCGGCGACCGGGTCGGCGCAGCTCGTACAAACCGAAGACGCAGGCCACACCTACAGCACGCCGATGCTTGCGTATCAGGCCCGCTTCGACAACGCGCGCCGGGTGCTCGGCTTCGATCTCCTCACCGGGCGCATGAGTCCGGATCATCCGTTGCTGGATTATCTCACCGAACATGGTGTCTCGGACGAAGAGCTGGGATGGTTCGCGGCTCATCCCTGTCCGCCGGACGTGGTCGGACTCAATTATTACCTGACCAGCGACCGTCTACTCGACGAGCGCCTCGAGCGCTATCCCTCCTGGTCCCACGGAGGGAACAGGCGTCATGCGTACGCGGATATCCCCGCCGTGCGCGCGTGGCGGAACGGTATTACCGGATTCGAGAAGTTGCTGACCTCCTTTTGGGATCGCTATCGAATCCCGGTCGCATTGACCGAAGCTCATCTCGGCTGCACGAGGGAGGAACAATTGCGCTGGCTCAAGGAAGCCTGGGACGGCGCGCATCTCGCGGCATCCGGCGGAGCCGACGTGAAGGCCGTGACGGCCTGGTCGCTGCTGGGCACGTACGATTGGAATACATTGGTGACGGAAGAGACCGGATTCTATGAGCCCGGAATTTTCGATGTGCGTGGTCCTGCGCCCCGGCGGACCGCGCTCGCCCGCATGATGCACGATCTTTCCTCGCATGGCGACTTCGAACATCCGCTCTTGAACGACGCGGGCTGGTGGCGACAGCCTTCCCGGTTCCACTTCCCTCCGGTGGGACTCGACGACGAACAGGACGGCAGGCAGGCCGCCATGGTCGCGTCGGGCGACGGCACGACGGCCGCCGGCAGGAATCATCCGCTCGTGATCATCGGCGCCAATGGAACGTTGGGCAATGCGTTCGAACGACTCTGCGCCGAGCGCGGCATTCCGGCTCGGGCTTTGACACGCGCGCAACTCGATATCACGGACGCGCGCGCCGTCGATCTGGTGCTCGGCGAAATCCGCCCGTGGGCCGTCGTCAATGCCGCGGGATACGTTCGGGTGGACCAGGCGGAAGGCGACACCGTTCGATGTCTCCGCGACAACGCCGGCGGCCCCGGGCATCTGGCCGAGACCTGCAGCCGATACGGGATCAAGCTCCTCACGTTCTCGACCGATCTCGTTTTCGACGGGCTTCGAACCTCCCCCTATCTGGAAAGCCATTCGGTCGGTCCGTTGAACGTCTACGGCCGAAGCAAGGCCGAAGCCGAACGAGTGGTGTCGCGGACCATGCCGTCCGCATTGATCGTCCGCACGAGCGCGTTCTTCGGACCGTGGGATTCGGCGAACTTTGTCGCCCACGTGCTCCGGAGCCTCGGTCGAGGACACAACGTCCGAACGGCGGATCTCGTCGTGTCTCCCACCTATGTGCCCGACCTCGTCCAGGCGAGCCTTGATCTGTTGATCGATGATGAGCAAGGCCTGTGGCACATTTCCAATCGAGGCGCGGTGTCCTGGTGTGAGTTCGGACGAACCGCCGCCGGTATGGCTTCGCTCGACCCGTCGCTGATCGAACCCTGCGAGCCGTCGGCGTTGGGGTGGTCGGCGCTGCGCCCCTCGTACAGCGCGTTGGGCAGCGAGCGCGGATGGCTCCTGCCATGCTGGGAAGAATCGCTGGAACGGTATGTGTACGATCGGCGAGCAACTTCGCCAGCGGGGAGCCTGTGCTGACGCAACGATAAATTCCGGGTGCCAGATGGATTCGTATCGAATCGTTCACTATGAGGGGCACCGATGTTGCGTGATCGTGCACAAGAGAACGGACAGGGAGGACGCTATGTTGTTGAAATGGGCGTTGATCTTTTTTGTGGTGGCTTTGATCGCGGCGGCATTCGGCTTCACCGGCATCGCCGCCGGAGCGGCGAGTATCGCCAAGATCTTGTTCTATCTGTTTCTCGGGATCTTTGTCGTGTTGTTGATCGCCGGCATCATCGTGGGTCGCAAAGTGGTCTCTTAGTCAAGAGTCTTCCGGGACGCTCCGGCCTTCCACGACCGCGCTCATCCCCATGGATGAGCGGCTCAGTACACGTCTGCCGGAGTTATTGAGGATCAGAACAAGCTGTCTACGTCTCGGACAAGCTGTCCACGACAACGCAGATCTCCGGCCGTCGTTTGCGGCACCGAAGATCGGCTCTCGCTTTATCTTGTGATGCGACGAACTGGCTCGCCGTTTGCTTGATGTAGTGAATTTTAAGGGAACTCCTTTCCCTGGACCGGCGACCGAGGGGGCAGATGGAATTTGAGTGGATATTGCAAATCGGTCTCTATGCGGCCGGAGTTCTTCTCGTCGTCGGCGTGATGCTGGGGCTTCCGGCACTCCTGGGAGAGCGACATTGGCAAAAGCCCGAACGCCGGCAGGAGATATCGACCGGCGTACCCTATGAATCGGGTATTCAACCGACGGGCAGCGCGCAAATCCGCCTTCCCATCCAGTACTACCTTGTCGCGATGTTCTTCGTGATCTTCGACTTGGAAGCCGTCTTTCTCTATGCCTGGGCGGTGGCGGTCAAGGAGGCCGGTTGGCTGGGTTTCATCGAGGTGACGATCTTCGTCGCGATCCTCTTGGCGGCGCTGGCCTATCTCTGGCTCATCGGCGCGTTGGATTGGAGCGCGCAATATCAACGGCCGCTCATCCGTCGCCTTCAACGTTTGCAAGCCAAGGAGCGGCGCGATGCGCGGGTGGCGTAACGGACGATTGGAAGGCGCTTCCATCAGAGACGGGGGGGACGGCTCCCTGACGACCGTGGTCGGTCAATCGGTGTTGCTCGCCAGGCTCCAAGATTTGCTGGCTTGGGGCAGGAAGAATTCGCTCTGGCCGCTGAATTTCGGCCTGTCTTGCTGTTACGTGGAAATGGCGACCAGTCTCACCAGTCTCTACGACGTGGCCCGGTTCGGCGCCGAAGTCGTCCGCGGCTCTCCGCGCCAAGCCGATGTGCTCGTGGTGTCCGGTACGGTGTTCATCAAAGTGGCTCCGATCATCAAACAACTCTACGAGCAGATGATGGAACCCCGCTGGGTGATCTCGATGGGTTCCTGCGCGAACTCAGGAGGCATGTTCGATGCGTACTCGGTCGTGCAGGGTGTGGACAAATTTCTTCCCGTGGACGTGTACATGCCGGGGTGCCCTCCCCCGCCCCATGCCTTCATGGAATGCTTGCTGCTTTTGCAAGATCAAGTCGGCCGGGAGCGAAGGCCTCTCGGGTGGTGGTTCGGTCCACAAGACGTCCAAAAACCGATCATGCCGTCGATGCGGGACATGAAACGAGAAGAGCGGATTCGCCGGCGGGAATATCCGGCCCCGGACGTCCTTCCCGGCATCGATCTCCTGTCGCCGCGCTTTGCGGGGCAACCGTTCGATGAGTCGGCTTTCAAGTCATGAACCGACCGTCATCGACCATTGAAGGCGCTTCCGGCGGCGTTTTCGGCGTGATGGAGGAACTCCAGGGCCGCTTCGGCTCCGAGGGAATTCTGGCATTTCAGCCGACTAGAGACGAGATCCCGACTATCTGGATCGATAAGAATCGGCTGCGTGACACGCTCACATATTTGAAATCCGAGATTCCCCGTCCGTTTCCCATGCTCTTCGATTTGAACGCGACCGATGAACGGCTGCGCCGGAATCATGACGGGTTGCCGATCGGACTGTTTACCGTTTTCTATCGTCTCTATTCGTTCGATCGGAATGAGTCACTCCGCATTAAAGTGCCCCTCCGAGACGAACCTCTTTCCATGCCGTCCGTCATGGATCTCTGGCCGAACGCCGATTGGTACGAGCGCGAAACCTACGACATGTTCGGCATTCGGTTCGAAGGCCACCCGTTTCTGCGGCGCCTCCTCATGCCTCCGTGGTGGGACGGTCATCCGTTGCGGAAAGAGCATCCGGCGCGCGGAACGGAGATGGGCCGTTTCCAACTGCCGCCGGAGAAGCTGGCCATGACGCAGGAGGCGTTGCAGTTCAAGCCTGAAGACTGGGGATTGGTCCGCACCCATCACGACCCGGACTTCGACTATATGTTCATCAACCTCGGGCCGGCCCATACCGGCACGCACGGTGTCTTGAGACTCGTCACGCAGTTGGCGGGCGAAGAGATCATCGACATCGTGCCCGACATCGGCTTCCACCACCGGGCCAAGGAAAAAATCGCCGAGCGGCAGACCTGGCACACGTTCATTCCTTATACCGACCGTGTCGACTACCTCCAAGGTGTGCTCAACGAGTTGCCCTACTGTCTCTCGGTCGAACGGCTGGCCGGCATCACGGTTCCCGATCGGGCGCAGGTCATCCGCGTCATGATGAGCGAGCTCTACCGCCTGGCGAGCCATCTGGTGTGGTACGGCACCTTCGCGCAGGACGTCGGCGCCCTCTCCCCGGTCTTTTACATGTTCAACGATCGCGAGCGGATTCATGCGATCACGGAAGCGA
>CAYXKP010000020.1:26541-40794 GCA_964465695.1 uncultured Nitrospira sp. | reverse complement strand
CGGCCGACCCGCGGCTTATGAGTCCGCTGCTCTGCCAACTGAGCTACACCGCCACAACATCACATTGAAGAACTCGAATGATAGCCGAAGACGGCGGTCACTGTCCACCGACCGGACGTGGCAGGGCCGTGCCATGCCTGGATGAAGTTGCTCGAAACCTGTTATGGTCTTTTGACTTGGATTCAAAAGGAGCGAGATGTCGATCGGAGACAATCGTGCGGTCGTCATCACAGGGGCTTCCACCGGAATTGGTGCCGCCTGTGCGCTGCATCTCGATCGATCGGGGTTTGCCGTTTTTGCGGGGGTGCGGAAATCGGAAGACGGTGTCGCTCTTCAAAAGGCCGGTTCCGACCGGCTGGTCCCGTTGGAACTGGATGTGACCGATCTCACAACGATTAGAAAATCTCATGCAGCAGTGTTGGAAGCGACGAAAGAACGGGGACTTTTTGGGCTCATTAACAATGCCGGCATTGCCGTGGTGGGACCGCTTGAAGCCGTACCAATTTCCGATCTCCGCCAGCAGCTTGAGGTGAATGTCATCGGGCAGGTGGCGGTCACACAGGCGTTTCTTCCGTTAGTTCGGCAGGCGCATGGACGAATCGTGAACATGGGTTCCATCGCAGGCCTCTCATCGATGCCGCTGATGGGTCCCTATTCGGCATCGAAGTATGCGCTCGAAGCCATTACGGATGCGTTGCGCCTCGAAGTCCAGCAATGGGGGATTCATGTCGCGATTGTAGAGCCGGGTGCGATCACCACCCCCATTTGGAACAAGTCGGCTATTGAGGCAGCCGAGCGGGAAGCCGCCATAGACACCGAACTGCGGATGCTCTATAAGCCGGTTGTGGCCGCCGTGAGAAAGGTCGTTGGGGAAGCGTCGAAGCGGGCGATTTCGCCCGATGCGGTCGCAAAAGTCGTGGAAGACGCGCTGACTGCGCCGACACCAAAGACGCGGTATCTCGTCGGAACCGACGCAAAGCTTCGCGCGCTGATGGTGAAACTGCTTCCCGATCGGATATCGGATCGGATCCTTACGTGGATTTTGAAATTGCCCCGCTGAATGCACCGCATTTTTCGCATTGCTCTGATCGCCGAGCCGGCCATGCATGCCGACCGTCTTTGACAAAGAATCAGTGTGTTGACAAACCTCCTAGGGAAGTCCGGGTTCGAAGGCACGGCGCGACCATAGACTGCTTCAAGACGAACTCGCAGGCTTTGTCGACAGGGTGGAATGAAATTCGTCGTACTGATTATTGATCGCTCAGAGCTTGGGAGGGTCACCCAACGAGGTCTGGGTTCAATCGAGTGAGAGGCTTTACCGAAAGGGCTTTAATCTCGTTATACACGATCGTGCGGCCGACTTGTCGAAGGCGACTGAAGACGCCTTCGACGATGACTTGGTCACCTTCGTGCACTTCCAGCTGCCCCAGGCTCACGACTTTGAGCGTGCCGGCGGAATCTTGTAGCAAAAATCCATAGGCCGGCTGTCCCTGTCGATTGGTGGCCAATTGAACGTTCATCACCTTTCCCGTGACCACGACGTCCTGATGGTCGTAAACTTCAGGGTGTGCAAGAAGTTCTGCAATCTCGATGAGACCGGCGGCGGCGACTGGCGCGGCGGAATCAAATAGTCGAGGTAGCGAACTGACGGCTAAGAGGAGAAAAAAGACGGCTGCTCGCGCAAAGGAGGTTTTTCGGATGGCAGGTTGGGTCGTCATCGTTACGGAGCAATTATACCGAACTGCCGCTGATTGGCAACCATGAAAGTTTACCATTTGTCGGAGGCTCGGCCGCTGATATCCTCTCCGATGAAGTTATGGAGTATGTGCTGCTGCAACTCCGTCAATTTGGAAGATTCGGACTCGTTCTCTGTCGCGAGTGACCCAGGTTCTTTGGAGATCGGCGCTGTGCGTGTGAGGAGTTCTTCATCCAGCGCCTCGTCGTCCGCGTCCACGTCCCTTTGTATAGAAACCAGCCGTTGGAGCCCAAACAATGTCCGAGTCGTTTCACTGTGCATGGCGTTGGAACTGGCACCGTACACGAGAGAATTCCAGAATGTCGTTTCGGTAGCCTCAGGTATTCGAACCACGGCATAGGCCGCCAGTTTTTCAAGCAACACCGACTCAGTCCGCTCGAGACCGTCATAGGTGGCTATCGAGTGCTCAATGGGAGTACGAGAAAGAACCTGCATGGTTTCTTTCCAGAGATCTAGGGAAAGAGTATCGCCTGGTCGTGCCGCAGTACCGGAGCACTTGGTTTGGAGGGCGGTGAGATACTGTGCCAAGAATTTCACCTTGCGGGCCGCCAAGGTGCCGGCCGGGATTCCCCAGATATGGCCGATCTCGTGATCAATCAAGGTCGTCCGATCCGACGTTTCTTGCTCACGCCGCGCCAGGTCCAGGCGCTTCTTGAACCGTTCGGCAAAGCGAAGTTGCGTCTGCATCTCAATCACCAGCCGATGCTTCTGATACTCCTCGGCCGAAATATCGTTCTTGTCCCATCTCTCCTCAAGCAGCCGCAACGTCGTCGATGGGACGGCGGAACGAGCTTGCGCCGTGAGCCGTTCGATGGTTTCTGGAGACACTCCACGCGCGATCAGCAGAGCGGCAGCCCGGGTGGCCAGCGCGCTCGCCATACGAGCCTGATGGCTCAGCGCGACACACTGAAGCCATGTTCGTTCTCGGCGAAGTCGCGCACGTCGCCGATATTCATTCCGGCGCTCGACCATCGCCGTGATCGATTCCTGCGTCATCGTCGTGACGGGTTTCTTGCCGGACACACATCGAGGGTCCGGTCTGTCCGACACCATATAAAGGATTTCCTCATGAGTGACATCCAGGTACTGAATCAGCAGGAGCCGCAGAATGATGCGGCCTTGGATCGGCAGACCGGCGATCACTTCTTGGATCAGCTCGGTTGTCAGCGACGATGTCTCTAGGGCTTGCGCCATGGGGCTCCGGTCATTCTTGAAGAGTGAGATTAGAGGAGCGTGGACTCATCGCTATGTGTCGTGCCTGGTCTTCACCGGCGAGCCTTACGCGTTACCGGCAGGTTGTCGATGTTGTTCGAGCTGAATCGCCACATATTCGCGAATGTCCTGTATGGTGCCGCTGACGAACAGTTCGCGTGGGATTTCTACCCGCACAAGCCGGGAAGGATCAATGCCCCGATCTTGGGCATAGAGTTCATCGATATACAGGCTTACCGAGCCATCGGGAAAACGCAGGGCGTAAAGAGCGGTGGTGTCAGCCATGGATACCCCGGCGAATACCATGTAGAGGTAACACAGGCCTCGCAGGACTGTCAAAGGTCGCAGAGGCGTATCGCGATGGCATTGTGGGGAGCATGGGGCGCAAAGTAAAACGGCTCTCAGTCATTCGACTGAAAGCCGTTCCCGCAACACGAACGATCGTAAAAGAGGAAGCTTCTCCGCGTTCGTCAGCCCCCCAAGGTGTCGAGGGTTTCTTTGAGACTGCGGCGAATGCAGGTGAAAATCGGAGTATCTCGCAGGGTATACCGCGATCCTTCGGTCTCCCGCAGCGCCATGACCAAGTCGAGAAAATCCTCGGGTTTGTCGCTTTCAAACGCCACCACCCATTCCTGATCGTCCAAACCGAACGAATAGGTCGTGTTCAGCTTTACGGAGGGAAACCGGTGTCCGACTTCGATGTGTTCGTCCATCATGCCCTGACGCGCCGCCTTCGTGAGCAAAAACCACTCCCGTGTCTTGAGGAAGGGATACACGAAGATGTACTTGCTCTTTCCCGGCACCACCGTCAGGCGTTTCCCTTCCTGTCCCGCGTGTGAGTGGTGGTCGACGTAGACCGATCGTTTCGTCAGCGCTAAGTAAGAATAGGGGGTGGAGAGATACTGCCCAAGGCCTGAGGCGAGGATTTTGGTGCCCATATCCTGAAACAAGTCGAGGTCGTAGCTGATGCGCCAGAGCATAAAGTCACAGTCCCCTCGGATGCCGATGGTGGAATAGGGAACCACCAACACTTTACCGTTGAAGTCCTCCACGGCCCGCATGAACTCTTGTTTCCCCTGGGTGCGCACATCTTCCGGCAGGCGCCGCCAGGCCGGGTCCACTTTATAAAACACGAAGTTTACGTACTGGCGACGAGGCGTCGGTGTGGCAGCGGGAGTATCCGGGGTCGACATTCAAAGCTCCTTTAGTAGATTAAAAGAAACACTTCCTCATTTTTTCTTCGTTTAGCATTTCCCCTTGAGTCTTGTCAACGGCACGGTCAAGCTGGAGGGTATTCATTGACAGGCCGCGAGGGTTCTGTTACTCGCAAGTTCCTATGAAGCTTCTGAGGTTTCCTGCATGCGGGCCTATGTGGATTGCCCTGGCATGGACCTGTGGCCTGGTCTCTCCAGCGGCTGCGATTGAGGTGCAGCCTGAAGACGCACAAGTCCGTCTGGCACTTGATCGGGGGAAAGAGGCGGCGGTACACCGTCAAGCTCCGGAGACGTTTTATGCTCGATTCGGAAGTCGCGATGATCTGCATCCGGGCGGATTTCTTGTCACGAAACTCGGGGGATTGTCGGTCATGGCTACACACATGGCGTTACGAGGGCTGGAACCGAGCATGGCCGATATTGCCCAAGTGATCGAGACCCCAACGATGCTGGTGAGTACGGTCATTCTGGGGGACAGTCCTTCATTGGCTGTAAACAGTTATGTCGTGCTTGACCAAGGGGGAAAGATAGTCAAGCCGGTCGCCGTGCGAGCGGATGGTCAGGCGAATCGGAGTCAGGCATGGCCCAACTCTCCAAAATTTCGGGGCAAGGTCGTCGCGACCTTCAGATATGGCGATTTCGATCCGAACGCACGGACGACCATCACCGTCTTTCCTGCGAGCGGTGGAGAAGTCCACTTTTCGCTCAATTTCGCCGAAATCGAGTAGCCGATGACAAGGACGCCTGTGCGAAGCCTGTATACGGCCGAAACGATCGCAATCGGTTCCGAGTTGCTCGTGGGCGGCCGGTCCGACAGCAATTCTTTGTTTATCGCGGATGCCTTGGCTTCGATCGGTATCGAAGTCAGATTCAAGACCATCGTCGGAGACGATCAGTCGGACATTACGGATGTCCTGACGACAGCTTGTCGTCGAGCCGGAATTGTGATCATGACCGGGGGGTTAGGTCCCACGGTGGACGACTGCACCAGAGAAGCCGTTGCGTCGGTAACGGGCTGCAGATTGGCCCGCCGCAAGGAAGCGTTCGAGAGCATGAGGGCCAGGTTGGCTCAATGGGGGCGAACGCCGAATCGGGGACAATTGCGGCAAGCCTTGATCCCGTCAAGGGCGACGGTATTGCCGAACCCGGTCGGGTCCGCACCGGGCTTCGCGCTGACATGGCGGAACGCACGCGTGATCGCACTGCCGGGTGTTCCAAGTGAGATGCAGGCCATGATGCAGAAATCGGTCATTCCATTCTTGGCGGATCAACAAGGCCGAGCGAAGCAGGCACGTCCGCATCCCATCAGGCGATTGATTTTTCATACATGGGGATTACCGGAGTCGGAGGTGGATACAAAGCTGAAGGGACTCATGCCGAAACGGACGCCGGTCGCATTGGGGCTTTTGGCTTCGCCGGCAGGAGTTCTCGTGTCGCTGACGACCAGGGCTCATCAAGCGATCAAAGAACCGGTGCTGCTTACATTGGCGGAAGGGGTCCGAACAAGATTACGCGAATGGATCTATGCCGAAGGGCAGGACACATTGGAAGAAGTGGTCGGTCGATTGTTACGGAACCAGAAGCTTACGGTCGCAGTAGCCGAATCCTGCACCGGAGGCCTTATCGGTTACCGGCTCACGCAGGTCGCAGGATCATCAGCCTATGTCGATCGCGGGGTACTCTGCTACAGCAATCGAGCCAAGACGGACCTGCTCGATGTGCCGGCAGGTCTGATCGAGCAACATGGGGCGGTCAGTCGAGAAGTGGCCGAAGCCATGGCCAAAGGGATGCGGAAACGCGCGGGCGTGTCGGTGGCATTGAGCGTCACAGGTGTTGCTGGACCAGGGGGCGCGACCGAGACCAAACCGGTCGGGCTGGTCCACATCGGGCTCGACGGAGGCAGCGATGACGTCATGACGAAGGAGTTTCGGTTCCACGGCGATCGATCCGTCATTCGGCAGCGTGCCGCGCAGGCCGCCCTTGATCTGCTTCGTCGATGGCTCATTGTCAGAGGCGGGGCATGATACGGACGTTTCTTGCGGTGGATCTCAGCGACGTTCTGCGCGACCAGATCAGGTTGGTTCAACTGGACTTACGACAGCGACTCGGCCGTGAATCTTCAGAAGACATCCGAATCTCCTGGATGCAGCCGTCGTCCATTCACTTGACGATCAAGTTTCTGGGCGACACCGATGAGGAACTCATTGAGTCCATTCGTGAGGCTATTCGGCGAGTAATGAGCGGCTTTGAGCGCATCACGATGCCGATCGAGCGGCTCGGCGTCTTCCCTCGTCTTCATCAGCCACGGGTCCTCTGGGTTGGTCCATCGGAACGGTGGGAGCAGGGTCATGACGCGAAGCGATTGACGGCACTGCATCACTCCGTGGAAGAGTGTTGCCGGTCGTTCGGCTTCGCACCGGAAGGCAGGCCGTTGAGTCCACATCTGACGCTGGCGCGCGTCAAGGAAGGGGAGCGACACGTGGGCCAAGCCCTGCCGAAGTGCGATGTCATGGACCGGCCCATCTCATTGGGCTGGTTGACGGTAGAGTCGATCGTCCTCATGAAAAGTGAACTGCGACCGACAGGATCCGTATATACAAAGTTGTGGGAAGTCCAAACGGGGTATGATGGGTAAATTCAGCGATGATGTCGCATGATCATGGACACCCGCCTCGCATATCGCTTATTCCATCATGTCACGGTTCAAGGAGCGGGATCAGTGCCGCGTGGCCTTGTATCCGGGCCAAATCCACCGGGCGCTCGCCAGACGACAATCTGGCATGCTTGTCCGCTCCATGCTGCAGCAACAGGGTGACGACCGCTGGATCGCCTCGAAACGCCCCGACGTGTAAAAGCGTGACTCCGCCTATCCGAGCCTGCGCGTTGACATCCGCGCCTTCTTCCAGAAGCAGGGCGACCACATCCCTCCGTCCCTCTTGTACCGCGATGAAAAGCGGCGTGACGCCGTCCTGTCTTGCGGAGTGGACTCCCGCTCCTTGCTTGAGTAAGAGTTCCACCACGTCCCGATGACCGTTCTTTGCCGCCATGAAGAGCGGCGTCACGCCGCGCTCATCGGCTGCTTGTGCAGTGACTCCTTGTCGAAGCAATGTTTCCACCCGAAGAAGGTTGCCTTCCGACGCGGCCATCCGCAGCTCTTCTTCCGGCACAGTAGCACAGCTACTCAAGAGCACAAGTGCGAGCGTACAGAACGTATAGATAGTGAGTTCCCGACTGGGCAAAACCGCTTTCATTCCACAATCCCTTGCTGACGCCATGCGCTAGTGCCTTTACGCCATATCAGTATACGATATCCATGGTCAGTCGAATCTCATATCTGTCCTTCCTATCTATGCAGTGTGAGACCCGGGATTCTTGTTTGCAGTGTCGTCAGGTTCCTCGCCGGCCGACAAGAAACAGAGTACAGAGGCCCTATTTCAATTTCAGGAGCTTCAGCAGCGCGGTATGGCCTTGTTGGCGGGCCAAGTCTAGAGGGCGTTCTCCGGATTTGGTTTTGGCGTGCTTGTTTCCGCCGTGCTTGAGCAGCAAAGTCACAATGTCTCGATTGCCATGATAGGCCGCCAGGTGCAACGGCGTCTTTCCATCGGCGGTCTCTGCTTTGACATCTGCCTTTTTATTCAGGAGGAGCGCCACAATTTCTTGATGACTTCCTGCCACCGCCACATGGAGCGGCGTCGCGCCATCGGACGTCGACTGGTTCACCGCCGCGCCATGGTCCAACAACAGTTCTACGATGCCCCGATGATTGTTTTGCACGGCCATGAAGAGCGGCGTGGCCCCGTTCCGCGCTTTTTGATTCGCAATCGCCCCCTGTTTCAGCAAAAGCATCGCCACTTCCCGATGGCCGTTCTGCGCTGCGACATGAAGCGGCGCCACACCATTCTGGACGGCGTGGTTCACGAGAGCTCCCTTTTCGAGCAGGAGTCTCACGATGGCGAGATGCCCGTTCTGTGCCGCGACAAGCAGGGGGGTGGCGCCATCCGTCATGGCCTGGTTCACCGCCGCGCCATTATCCACGAGGAGCGACAGGGTTGCGAGATGACCATTTTGAGCTGCGACGAACAGTGGCGTCGAACCGTCAGCCAAGGCGAGATTCCCATCGGCTCCCTGTTGAAGAAGCCGCTGGATCACATCGTGATGTCCTTTCTGCGCGGCGATGAACAGGGGCGTGACCCCGTCTTCTGCCGCCCGATTCGGGTCGGCTTTGTGTTGAAGTAAGAGTGCGACGATTTCCCGGTGGCCGTTCTGTGCGGCGATGAACAGCGGCGTCACCCCGATGTTGGTGGCCTGATCCACCGTTGCTCCATTATTCACCAAGAGCGCGGCCACCGCCGAATGACCGTTCTGTGCTGCAATGTAGAGCGGGGTGGCTCCGACGCTGGTCGTGTGATTCACCGGCGCCGCTTTGCGCAGCAAAAACGCGACCACATCACGATGCCCATTCCAGGCTGCGGCATGGAGTGCCGTCGTTCCCTGCTCATTGGCTGCTTGCACGCTCGCTCCCTCTTCAACCAGGGTCTTGATCTGCTTGAGATCCCCGTCTCGAGCAGCGATCAAGAGTTTCTCATCCACGGGTCGCATGGCGAGGAGCAGCGGCAGCAAGGCACAGACCATGCCGAGGATTATCAATCGGGAGGTCATCAGGTTATTGAATCGACTGGCTTGGAGTAGCGTCCACAACGTAGACATAGAATGGTCCTTTGCTTATCGAGTAAGTCGTGAGTTGGAAAATGTATGGGCGAGAAAGGGAAGAAGTCAACGCAGGAATCGTTATCCGCCGGGCCTTCGGCTGAGCCGCTCAATCAGCTCCTCATACACAGATTGACGGTGCCCTACGGCCATCAGCCGAATGATTTTCCTCTTATGATCAACGGTATAGACGATGCGAAAACGACGGACGCGATACTTCCGTAACCCATGAAGCTCTCGCTTGAGCGGCTCACCACATTCCGGGTTCGCGGCAATGGCACGAATGGCCGACTTAATCAGTTGCTTGAGATCGGGATGGAGTGAGGGAATCACGTCTGCCACATGCGGAGGGATGTCCGGCCGGAAGGGAATCACGCCGTCCGACGTTTCTTGACGGGCGCGAGGGGCTCGCCGAACACATCCTCAAACGAAAGCCCTTTGCGTTTCGTTTTGTAAAACGCCCGGCTTTCGGCAATCTGGCTCATGAGCCCAGGATCGCTTAGGACATCCAAGGTCTCTTTGAGGCGAACATATTCATCGACATTTATCAACATGGCAGCCGGACGACCGTTCTTCGTGACGATGACCTCCTCTTCACGCTCTTGAACTCCCGCCACGAGTTCAGGAAGACGGGCTTTGACTTCCGATAACGACAAGGTCTTTGCCATTGTAGACCTCTTGTGTGAATGACCAGAATTCTGGTCTTTAGCATACAGCGACCGGTGGAGTGCCGTGAAATGAACTGACTTGTGCGTGCTGCTCACTGTGGCAGGAAGCTGTGAATGATTCGCCGACGCCTGTAGTGAAAGAGGCAGGCTGCCGAATAGCAGGAGACTGGTTTTCTGTGTAACCGGCTGGACGCATAATGGGTCATCGTTGACAGGGTATCACTTTCACGATATTGGATATTGTGGTGCCATGGCACACCCGCTGAAACGACTCTCCGTAGCACTCGACCATCGACTGTTGGCCGAGGCCCGACGATTGACTCGTTCCCGAAGCAAACGAGCCACGATCGCCAAAGCGCTTGAGGAGTTGGTGAAGTTGGAACGCCGTAAGGCGTTGCTCACTCCTTGGGTACAGGCGTGTTCGAAACCACTGAGGCCGAATTTCGTTCTCGCCGTCGTCGTGCGCATGCTCGCCGTTGACCTCAGTCCGCGCCTCGTCGACACCAGCGTCTGGATTCGTGCCGATCGAAAAGGCCATGAGACCCTCAAGAATCGGCTCAAGGAATTGGTCGTTGCCGATTTCGTCTTGATTCGCTGGCCGATTCGATCCGAACTGCTCATCGGTGTCAAAACGATGGAACGGTGGGAGATTCTTGATGAGCAGCTAGCAGCACTGGAACAGGTGCCGATGATGGAGTCGACATGGTCACGGGCCGCTCGCTTGGGCCACATGCTTGGGTCTGGCAGAGGCTCTACCAAAAACCAAGTTTAGGGTCTGGATTGCGATTGTTGGAAGTCGTTATCCCTGATGGACCGGTTCTCGGAAGAGGTTGACGGCTTTTAGGAATGTGCGCATGGAAGCGGGGAGTTGAGCCGCGGTGGCCAGGACGACGCCGAGTAATTCTTTCGCTGCGCGGCGATTGGCCGATTGGCGTTCCCGTCGGCGATCGAAGGCCTGCGCTCCGCGGAGAATATATTCTTCGGTGAGATAGCCGGTTCGCAACGTCAAGAACGCGCTTCCCATCCCTTGCAACAGCGCATGAACGACCAAATGCATGCCGGGGATGGCGGACATGACGCCGCCCCCGACGGACGCACTCAATGGTGGAAACACATCCTCCAGTTGCATGTCCTCGATCCGTTCGGCGATCAACGCCGCGGCGAGGATTTGTCCATACATCGTCAACAGCGCGGGATACGATGGCCGAAAGCCGAAGTGGATCACGAGCGCGCGCACGAGTTTGAGGTTGGCATAGGCAAGCATCAGCGCATCGAGGCTGCCGTTTTGGATGACGGCCGTGCTCAGGAACGCCAACCGTGCATGGTCCTTCACGATTTGGCCTGAGCGTGTGCGCTTCTCGTCAAGTGCGGCTCTCACTTCCTTTTCCAGCCCAACCCCGGACCACAGTGACTCCTGTAGTCTCCCGATGACTTCCGCCGACAGACCGCCGCTCTGGAGAAAGCGATTGGCTATGGCCTTATATTCCTTTTGGGTGACGGTGCTATCGGCAAGAAGCACACGCTGAAGCGGGTGCGAGGACATCCTGATGACGGAAAGCACCGGCCTGATGAGCAGGCCATATATGGCGCAGAGAACAAGCGCGTAGAAGGCGTATTCTAGACCGAAATGGAGGCGGCTGAGGCGCTCCCCGATGTCCAGCACGTTAGCGAGGACGATGAGACTGAGGAATAAAAGGGCGCCGAGTCCGACCAGCGCCCAGAACGGGAGGTTCCATCGAGGACCGCCGGGAGGGACTTGGCCTATTGGATTCGACATGCGTGGCGACTCTCTCGGTCTGCCCGAGCGATTCGATTGGCCGACATGAGGTCAAGGTTTGACTGTTTAACTTAGATCATCCTATCGATTGCAGGCATTCCATTCAAGGCGCTATCGCCCGAGGGATAAAATGAATTCCGTTGTCATAGATAAAACTCGAATGAAACATGGCTCAAAACGTTGGGGTCACTCGCCTCAGATCAGACTAGGTTTCCCCTTGCTGCTTCGGTATAATCCCACAATTTATATCTGCTCATCTTGTAGGAGATCTGTATGTCTGAAAAAGAGGATAAGAAGCGCGCGCTCGATTTAGCCCTTTCCCAGATTGAAAAGCAGTATGGGAAGGGAGCGATTATGAAGCTGGGGGCCGAGGAGAAAGTCGATGTGCCGGCGATTTCCACCGGTTCGTTGAGCCTCGACATTGCCCTTGGAGTGGGAGGGCTTCCGCGCGGGCGAGTGATTGAAATTTTCGGACCCGAGGCCTCCGGCAAAACCACGATGACGTTGCATTGCATCGCCGAGGTTCAAAAGTCGGGGGGAGTCGCAGCGTTCATCGACGCCGAGCATGCATTGGATTTGACCTATGCGAAAAAACTCGGAGTGCAGGCCGATGACCTGCTGGTGTCTCAGCCGGATACGGGTGAGCAGGCGTTGGAGATCGCGGAAACGTTGGTGCGAAGCGGTGCCATCGATTTGATCGTCGTCGATTCGGTCGCGGCCTTGACGCCTCGTGCCGAGATCGAAGGTGAGATGGGTGACGCCCACATGGGTCTTCAGGCACGGCTCATGTCGCAGGCGTTGAGGAAGCTGACCGCCGCTATTGCAAAGTCCCTGACGACCGTGATCTTTATCAATCAGATTCGGATGAAGCTCGGCGTGATGTTCGGGAATCCCGAGACCACCACCGGAGGAAACGCCCTCAAGTTCTATTCGTCCGTCAGGCTGGATATCCGCCGCATCGAATCGATCAAAGAAGGTCAGGAGGTCATGGGGAGCCGGGTTCGCGTCAAGGTGGTGAAGAACAAGATGGCACCGCCGTTTCGCCAGGCGGAGTTCGACATCATGTTTGCGGAGGGTATTTCCAAGACCGGCGAATTGGTGGATATGGGCGTCGACAAGAAGATCATCGAAAAATCGGGGGCATGGTACTCCTACAAAGGGGAGCGAATCGGCCAGGGGCGAGACGCGGCCCGAGATTTCCTCAAAAATAATCCGTCGACGGCCCGCGAGATCGAAATGAAACTGCGGGAGGCGGCCGGCGTTCCGGCTCGGAGTGAGAAGAAAGCCGAGGCCAAAGAAGAAAAGCCCGTGTCACGAAGTGAAGAAAAGCGGGCGCATCGGTAGCGACAAGCGTGTGGGAACGCCGAAACGGAGAAGCCGGTCGTCCCCTGTCGATTGGGTGCAGCTTGCGGTCAAGTTTCTCTCGCGTCAAGATCGTACCGTTGCGCAAGTCGAACAGTTTCTCGCATCCAAAGGAGCCTCGCCTATTCAAGTCGAACAAACGGTTCGCCGTTTGTCCGACCTCCGTTATCTCGACGATCAAGCTTATGCCCGACGATGGGCGGACAACCGGCTGGCCTCCCGGCCGAGCGGACGGGAACGGCTCAAGGCGGAATTGCAAGCGAAGGGGATCGTCGAAGCTGTGGCGGACCAAGTGATTGCCGAGGTGTTTTGTGAGATCGATGAAGTGGTGTTGGCTCATCGAGCCCTGGAGGCTGTGCAGCGCCGTGGCCGCCGGTTGACTGCCTTACAGACCGTACACTTTCTCCGCCGGCGGGGTTTCAGTGAAGAGACCATAGATCGTATGATAAGAAAGAAGGATAAATACGAGGCAAGCTGTCCATGAAGAATAGCGCGGGAGATCTGCGGCAATCTTTCATCCGGTATTTCGAGCAGCAGGGCCATCAGGCGGTGCCCAGCTCGGCTTTGATTCCTCAGGCGGACCCCAGCCTGCTCTTCACCAACGCCGGCATGAATCAATTTAAGCGCGTCTTCCTGGGAGAAGAATCCCGGCCCTACAAGCGGGCCGTGTCTGTGCAAAAGTGCCTCCGCGCCGGCGGGAAGCACAACGATCTTGAAAATGTGGGGTACACCAGACGGCACCACACGTTCTTCGAGATGCTCGGCAACTTTTCGTTCGGCGATTATTTCAAGGACGAGGCCATCAGATTCGGATGGGAGTTCCTGACGAAGACGGTCGGGCTGCAGAAGGACCGGATGTGGGTGACGATCTTTCGCGAGGACGACGATGCTGAGGCCTTATGGAAGAAAATCGGTGTCGTGCCGTCGCGCATCCTCCGGTGCGGCGAGAAAGACAACTTTTGGCAAATGGCGGACACCGGTCCCTGCGGCCCCTGCTCGGAAATTCACGTTGATCAGGGTCCGTCCGTACCCGGCGACGATCGACCGAACGGCGAAGGCGATCGGGTGATCGAGATTTGGAATCTCGTCTTCATGCAGTACAACCGCGACGCCTCCGGAACGCTTCATCCGCTGCCGAGGCCGAGCATCGACACGGGGATGGGACTCGAACGGCTGGCCGCCGTGGCTCAGGGAGTCTACAGCAATTACGACAGCGATCTCTTCACGCCGCTGCTTGCGGCTATCGCCGGACGGGCCGGCCTTGAGTACGGCAAAAAGGAATCTTCGGACCGTTCGATGCGCGTGATTGCGGACCATCTGCGCGCCATCACGTTTTTGATGACGGACGGCGTGCTGCCCTCGAATGAAGGGCGGGGGTATGTGTTGCGACGGATCCTGCGCCGCGCGGCCCGCCACGGCCGGCTGCTCGGCATCGTCGAGCCTTTTCTGCACGAACTCAGCGCGACGGTCGTGGACCAGATGGCCGTGGCCTATTCGGAAGTGCGGGCGGCGTCCGGCACGATCGCCGAAGCGACGAAAGGCGAAGAGGAGCGGTTT
>CAYXKP010000020.1:0-26531 GCA_964465695.1 uncultured Nitrospira sp. | reverse complement strand
GAGGGGTTTATCGCGACGCTCGATCAGGGCTTGCCGATTTTAAATGAGATGATCGAGCGGGCGAAGGCGGCGAAACAAACGGTCTTGGCGGGAACCGACGTCTTCAAACTCTACGACACCTACGGCTTCCCCATGGACCTCATCACCGAGGCTTGCCGGGAACAGGGCATGACGGCCGACGAATCGGGTTTCAATGAGGCGATCGAAGAGCAGCGAACTCGTGCACGCAAGACCGGCGGATTCGAGCAGGAAACGGCCAGACCGGCCGTTGCGGAGCTGGCCAAGCGGATCAAAGCCACGACGTTCGTGGGCTACGAACATCTGGAAAGCGACGGCGTCTTGCGTGCGATTCTGAAAGGCGAGCGACTGGTGAAGGAAGCGGTGGAGGGGGAGACGGTCGAACTCGCGATGGATGTCACGCCCTTCTATGCAGAAGGGGGCGGTCAGGTCGGAGATCAGGGAGTCTTGACGGGGCCCGAAGGGGTGGTCGATATCAAGGAGACGACGAGGCCGGCGCCGACGGTCATTTTGCACAAGGGAACTGTCCGCAAGGGCCGCATCCGAGAAGGTGAGCCACTGCATATGGCGGTGAATGCCTCGATGCGCCGGGATGCCGCGCGCAATCATACGGCGACGCATCTCGTCCATGCCGCCCTGCGTGATCTGCTCGGGCCGCATGTCAAGCAGTATGGATCGTTGGTCGCACCCAACCGCCTCCGGTTTGACTTTGCCCATTTCCGGTCGCTTTCGTCCCGCGACATCGACGACATCGAGTCGACGGTCAATGAAGAAATCCGCAAGAACGAGGCGGTGCGCACCGAAGTGATGAGCATTCAGGATGCCGTGGCCAACGGCGCGTTGGCGTTTTTCGGCGACAAGTATGGCGACCAGGTGCGTGTCGTGAGCGTCGAATCGTTCAGTAAAGAACTATGCGGCGGCACCCATTGCCGACAGACGGGCGATATCGGGCTCTTCCGCATCGTTTCGGAAGGAGGCGTGGCGGCCGGTGTGCGTCGGATCGAAGCGCAGACGGGCATCGGTGCCTACGGACTCATGAAAAAGCTCGAAGCCGATGTTCGCGAGCTGTCGGATTTGTTGAAGGCGGGCCAGTCCGAGCTGGTCGTCAAGACGCGCAAGCTGATGGCACAGCTCAAGGACAAGGAGCGGGAATTGGAAGAGTTGAAATTGAAAATGGCCGGCGGCGCTTCGGTCGCCTCCACCGCGCGGACAGTGGCGGGGGTGGCGGTGCATACGCAGCGGACGGACGGTCTGGACGTGAACGGCATGCGGGCGCTGGCGGATCAGCTCCGGGATAAGTTGAAGAGCGGCGTCATCGCGCTCGGCGCAGCGACGGGCGACGGTAAAGTCTCACTGCTGGTCGTGGTGACGAAAGACTTGATCGGGACGCTCAAAGCCGGCGATCTCATCAAGGTCATGGCGGCTGAGGTGGGTGGCACCGGAGGCGGACGGCCGGAAATGGCTCAGGCGGGAGGGAAGGATCCGGCCAAGCTCGATGCCGCGTTGGAAAAGGTTTTTGGCCTGGTTGAAAACACCCTCCGGCGGTAAAATCATGCCTGGCCGCATTCTCGCGCTCGATTACGGCACCAAGCGGATCGGCGTCGCACTCAGCGACGAATTGGGCTGGACGGCGCAGCCGCTCGAAACCTTCGAGCGGAGAACGCTGGATTGGGACGTCGCTCATATCGCCGCTCTCGTCGGATCGCACGGCGTGGAGCGGGTGGTGTTGGGGTTGCCGCTTCAGTTGGACGGACGGGAAGGGCCGGCCGTCCAGGCGATGCGCAAGTTTACCGAGCAACTGGAAGCTGGCTTATCCGTGCCGGTCGTCCGGTGGGACGAGCGGATGACGACGAAAGCGGCGGAAGACTTGTTGATCTCCGCTGATGTCAGTCGGAAGAAGCGCAAAGGAATCGTCGATCGTATTGCAGCGGCGATTCTCCTGCGAAGTTATCTTGAAGCGCAGGACCAGGTCTCCTCTCCGTCCGTCGGAGACCGGCCTGCCGAGGAGACGCCGGACGAGTGGGGAACACCGTCTCTTGACGACCGCTCCTATGACACTGCGCCTGATCCTCATCGTATTGATCGCCCTCGTCGCTCTCGCCGGCGTGGCCGCATATCAGATGATTCGGTGGGCTGAAGCGCCCGTCCTTTCAGAATCCGATCATCCTCCGCAGAAGATCGTCGTGATTCCCGAAGGCGCAACGTTTCAACAAGCTGCGGTCCTGCTGGAACGGGAGCAACTGATCAGGAGCCGTTCGGCATTTTTGCTGCTCGGAAAAGCTCAGGAGGCCGACCGTAAAATCCATCCCGGAGAGTATGAGTTCAATGCCGCCATGGCTCCGGCGGAGATTCTCGCCAAGCTACTTGCCGGCCGTGTCGTGCTGCATTCCATCACGATCCCAGAAGGTCATACGATCATTCAAATCGCCGACGTGCTGGATGAACATCGGATCACGAATCGAGGCGAGTTTATTCGGCTGGCGTCGGACAAGTCCTTTCTCAAGACGTTGGGCATCTCCGGGGACACGGCGGAAGGATATCTGTTCCCGGATACGTATCGTTTTGCCAGACCGACGGCTGCGAAAGACGTCTTCAAAACCATGGTGGAGCAACTCGGGCGCGTGATGACGCAGGAATGGCAGGCGCGGGCGAAAGACATTCACTTGACGGTCCACGAAGTGTTGACATTGGCCTCAGTCATCGAGAAGGAAACCGGCTCGGGGGACGAACGGCCTCACATCTCCTCCGTCTTTCACAACCGGTTGAAGAAGAGGATCCCGCTACAAAGTGATCCGACGGTTATCTATGGTCTGCCGAATTTCGACGGGAACCTTCACAAAAAGGATCTCTCGCACCCCAGTCCCTACAATACCTACCGGTGGGCCGGTCTGCCGCCAGGACCGATTGCCAACCCCGGAGTAGAGTCGATCCGCGCCGCCTTATATCCCGCGCCTTCCGCGAATCTCTACTTCGTCTCAAAGAACGACGGAACCCATCAATTCTCCGCGACGCTCGTCGAGCATAACAAGGCGGTAGAAAAATACCAGAAGCGCCCCTTCCGACGAAGCCCTCGTTCGCAGACCATGGTACCCCCGACGGCACACCGACACACCGCTTAGGAGGAGTATCGTAAACCATGTCAAGATGGAATCTCCCTGCTCTCATCGACCATACGGTGTTGAGGCCGGATGCGACGAAGGCCGATGTATTCCGATTGTGTGAGGAGGCGAAGGCCCACGGCTTCACGGTCATTTTTGTCCCGCCCTGCTATATCGATGAGGCGGTGGCGGCGGTGGCCGGCACCGGCATTCGCGTCGGCATTCCCATCGGGTTCCCGTTGGGAGCGCACAGCACAAAAACCAAGGTGGCCGAAGCCGTCGAGGCTGTGCAGCGCGGCGCGAGCGTGCTGGACATGGTGTTGAACGTCAGCCGACTGAAGTCGGGTGATCATGCCTATGTACGAACGGACATCGCGGAAGTCGTACGGTGCACGCCTCATGTAGAACACAAGGTCATTCTTGAAACGTGCTATCTCACGCAGCAGGAAAAACGAACGGCCTGTCATTTGGCCGTAGAAGCGGGAGCCGAATACGTGAAGACGTCAACCGGCTTCGGAGCTGGGGGAGCAACGATCGACGACGTCCGGTTGTTGAAAGACACCGTCGCCGGTCGCGCCAAAGTGAAGGCGTCGGGCGGTATCCGCGACTGGAAGACGACGCTCGCGATGCTGGACGCGGGAGCCGACAGGATCGGGACCAGTGCCGGCCTCACGATCATGCATGAATGGCGGGAAGCATTTTCAAGTAAGGCTGTGAGACAGGCGACGTGAGTCAGCTGGAGAGGACGGCCTCAACGCGTGTTTTGGGATTCATACGACGTGACCATTCTCTTTCCGTGTGATCGCCGTGAGATCGCCCCCGTCGTGGCGACTCCCGCCGGACGCGTCTATACCGGATACGTACTATTTGCTATAGTGAGCGGATGATCAATCGAGTCATTCTGTTGGTGGTCGATGGGCTCGGGGTGGGGGCGTTGCCGGACGGCGCCGACTACGGCGATGCCGACGCGCACACCCTCGTGCATTTGGCCGAGACGGTCGATGGGCTGAATTTGCCCAATTTCGAGATGCTGGGTGTGGGGCATATCGCTCCGATCAAGGGCGTACGGGCCATGGTCCAGCCGAACGGTTCTTTTGGCCGACTGGGATTCGCATCTCCGGGCAAAGATTCCGTCGTCGGATACTGGGAAATCGGCGGAGTGATCCGGAAAGAAGCCGGGACAGTATGCGGTTCCGGTGTTCCCGCCGGGATCGTCGATATCGTGGAACAGCTCTTGGGCAGGAAGTCGATCGGTCGAGGCATCTCATCCATCGGCGTGATACTCCGCCGACATAGTATGGAGCATATGGCCACCGGAGCGCCTATTCTGTGGACGGACGGAGGAAATACGTGTTTTGTGGCCATGCATGAATCGATCATGGCACAGGCCGACTTTCACCAGCGATGCCGCGAGATCAGAAAAGCCGTGAAAGATGCCGGGACTGCGGTTCGTGTCGTCGCGCAGCCGGTCGCCGGCGGGCATGACCTGCTTCGGCCGCACGCCGGGCGAAAGGACTTTGTGATGGAGCCGCCGGGTGTGACGATGTTGGACGTTTTGAGCCGATCCGGACAAATCGCGATGGGAGTCGGAAAGGTCTATGACCTTTTCAGCGGGCGAGGGTTCACAAAATCTTTCCCGGCCGTGTCGGGGACGGCGGCTTTCGACGAAGTGATCGGTATGTTGACCAAGGTGCCTCGCGGCTTCATCTGTGCCAGTTTGGATCTGCTGTCTGAAGATGCCGCACAGTCCGCAGCGGCCGTACAGGGATTTGATCGCCGTCTGCCGGATCTGTTTGAAAAACTGCGGCTCGGCGATATGGTGATTGTGACGGGCGATCATGGAAGGGACTTCTCGCTGCCCGGCAGGACGTCCACGCGGGAGTATGTTCCTGTCTTGGTGACCGGCCCCAAGCTCGCTCAAGGCGTCGATTTGGGGACGAGGCCGACGGCGGCGGATGTAGGGCAAACCATAGTCGAGGCGTTACGCGCCGAGCGGTTGCCGGTCGGTGAGAGTTTCTTGGATGCGCTCCGGCCGGGATAGCCATGAGTGAGGAGGAGTGGGACGGGGAGCGCGGAGCGAAGGCGAGCGGGAAAAGGATGGAGTAAAAGCGTGTCCTACGAAAGCAAACTAAGAGCGCTTGGGTTGACCCTGCCGAGTCCGCCAAAGCCTGTCGCAAACTATGTTCCCGTAGTCAGGACGGGTGATCTTTTGTTTCTCTCCGGTGTATTACCGTCGCGCGATGGCCGGCTCGTGATGACCGGCAAGCTCGGTGAGAATCTTACGGTCGAACAGGGGGTGGAGGCGGCGAGAGAGGCGGTGCTGAATGGCTTAAGTATCATTCGCTGCGAAGTTGGATCACTGGATCACGTGAAGCAAATCGTTAAAATGGTCGGGTATATCGCATCCGCCCCCGGGTTCACGGATCAACCGCAGGTCCTCAATGGGGCCTCGGATCTGCTCGTGTCGCTGTTCGGTGATAGCGGCCAACATGCCCGCGTCGCCGTCGGCGCTGTCGAATTGCCGCGTTGCGCCCCGGTAGAAATTGAATTGATCGTCCAAGTCCTCTCCTAGCCCACCTTGACTCTTCAAAAAATCGCTTGTTAAAGTCGGGCATGTCGCGCGTTGAATCTCCGACGGATCTTTTTCCTTTCCGATAGGTTGTCCATGAAACGCATCGCCGTCTTCGCCACATTCTTCTTTTGGCTGGTGTGCCTTGCGGGTGAAGCGAACCTCTTGATTGCGCACGCAGGCCAGGGACCTATCGAACTCTCTTCTCGGTCTTCTACTCCCGGCGCGACTTTGGTCCTGACCGGGAAAGGATTTGGGACGTTTAAATCGGCCCAATTCAACAGGGTGACCGTCAATGGACTGCCGGCGTTGGTGCAGCGATGGGACGCGCAGGTCATCGAAATCAAGGTTCCCTTTAGGGCGACCAGCGGTCCAGTCGACGTGTTCCTAGGCAAGAAGAAGCTGTCCGCCGGACCGGTCATCATCATGGCTCCTCGGATAGCAGCCATCACGCCGACGGAAGCGGAACGAGGAACTACTCTTCAGATCACCGGTCATCATTTTGGTGTCTCGGCAGGTGCGCGCGATCCGAACACGATGTTCGGAGTCAATGACGTGGTGGTCGGCGGGGTCGTCGTGCGCCCGAAGCGATGGAAAGAGGATAAGATCGAGATCGAGATTCCGCCAAATGCGACGAGCGGCGATGTCGTCGTTCGGTTGGCGTCCTCCGATCCTCTACCGGACGGATCATGCTGTGCGCCGGTCGAGTACGTCGAAAGCAACGCCGTTCCGCTGAGAGTGATTCCATCCATTCGAGTGGATCCGGTCAGTGGGCCGGTCGGTACCAAAGTCGTCTTGTTCGGTCAGGGATTCGGGCCTACCAAAGAACTGATGGATGATGCCGTGCTGATCGGTGGGCGGCCGGCCACGATCGCCCAATGGAAAGACGACCTTATCGTCTTTCATGTCCCGCTCGATGCGGAGTCGGGTCCGGTCACCCTGAGGCATCAGGGGCAAGAGCGGGTGCTTGCACGGTTTACCGTGCAGGTTCCCCGTGTCATTTCCATGAGTCCCGAGAGTGCGCCCATCGGGACGTTGCTGCGGATCAACGGCGAGCACTTTGGGTTTTACTCCGAGAGCGGGTCGACACCTTATAATTTCATGGATTTCAATGCAGGTGACAATCGAGTCGAGATCGGCGGGGTGCCGGCGGTGATGTATCGCTGGAACGACGACCGAATCGATGTCTGGGTGCCGTTCAGCGCGAAAAGCGGCAAGGTCGTCATCTATCGGAGCGCGAGCAAGCCGAACGTCGGCGGACTCTGTTGTGCCGAGCGAGGAACAGTGGCCACCGAGGCCGGGGACTTTACGCTTGTCACGCCGGTCATTGAGTCGTATGAACCCAAGAGCGCGGGGTTGGATGCCACGGTGACGATCAAAGGCCGTGGCTTCGGAACGTTCCTCAAGACCGCCGAGCATACCGATCTCGGACTCAATCAAAAGGCGTACAAGCGCCGAACGGACCTCGAAATCAACGAACCCAGCGAACATACGACCGTGGTCTCGAATGTTTCTCGGACTGAAGTCCTGTTCAACGGCGCCGCGGCACTGGTTCAGTCGTGGACCGATGAGGAAATTGTGGTCACAGTCCCGCACCGCAACCTCTATGGGATCGGAAAGAAAGGAGAGTTTTTCGATAACCTGGCCACCGGTCCGCTGGTCGTTCGGCGAGGCTCATGGGACCTGCTTCCCGACGGCACCTGTTGTTCACCGAAGAAGTGGATCACGCTTGAGGCGGGACCATTCACGATCGAAGCCAAAGGCCTTCCCGACCTAGATTACTGGAATAACAACAGGCCTGACGCGAGTACCAATCAATAATGCGCAGCCGGCTCCATCTCGGTCGCTCCAGGAGCCGGCTCGTTTTCGCATCGCTCTTCATCCTCCTCGATATGATCCTCGTGCTCCCACAACCGGCCGGGAGCGCCGACGTCCACCTTTCCGTCACCAACCAAGTGAGTGCCACGAAGTCGACCTTGATGAGTATTCAGTTTCGGACGCCCCGGCTCGGATGGGCGGCTGGCACTGGAGGAACAATACTGAGAACCACCGACGGCGGAAAGAAATGGAGGCGAGTGACGAGCGGAACCGCTACCCTTTTAACGTCTGTGTTCTTTGCCGACTCATCGAATGGATGGGTAACAGGGGCCGGAGGATTTCTGAGCCGCACGACGAATGGGGGAGAGTCCTGGCTTCCACAACCACTGGATACTCAGCAACCGTTGTACGGAGTCTATTTCACAGATCCCCGTGTCGGATGGGTAGTCGGAGGAAGCGGCACGATTTTTCATACCAGAGATGGCGGCCAGCACTGGGTGGAACAGGCGAGCGACACGACGGCGGCGCTCTATGCTGCGTACTTCCTCAACGACCAGAAGGGCACGATCGTCGGCGCGCTGGGCACCGTTCTTTCGACAGACGATGGGGGGGCTACCTGGACGCCTCAAGAAACGCAGAACGCGGTGACCCTGTTCGATGTCTTTTTCACGGATCCCGCAACCGGGTGGGCGGTCGGCAACGCGGGAGCCTTGTTTCAGACAACGGATGGCGGGGCCAAATGGGTTGATCAAACTCTACCCTGCGGCAATACCTGTACAAGACTCACGGATTTGCTGAAAGTGCGTTTCACCAGTCTGCAAGAAGGCTGGATTGTCGGCGAGCGCGGGATGCTGTATCGGACGACCGATGCCGGTCTCACTTGGAGCGAAGGAAGATCTATTGCCCCTGCCTCGTTATTCGGGCTTAGTTTCCCCGATGCCACCCAAGGCTGGGCCAGTGGAGAAAACGGGACCATCGTTCATCTGCAACTAAACCGCTGAGATACTATGACCACCTCACCTATCACATCGAAGCTCCATTACGAGCGCATACTGAACCGAATCGAACGCTCTTATGGTGCGAAGGCTGGCCATAAATTTTCGGATGGATAAACTCGGCAGATCCGGTTGTTATGTGGATCGGCCCAAACACAGTTAGGCGGCACACACCACGCTCATCGGTGGCCGCAGGTCGCGTTGAACCAACACGAAGGAGGAGCAAGCCATGACACAGCGTCTTTCTGGCAAGGTGGCCGTCGTCACAGGCGCCGCCTCGGGAATCGGCTTAGCAACCGTCGTCCGCTTTGTCGAAGAGGGCGCACGGGTCCTTGCCGCAGACAAGGATGGTTCGGCGCAAGTGATGCTCGAAGGACGCTTTGGGGCGGCCGTTCGCTTCGTGCGATGCGATGTGACGCAGCTGGAGGAGTTGCGTTCCGCCATAGAGACTGCTGTGGCGCACTTCGGGGGGCTGGATATTCTTTTTAACAACGCTGGTGCTGCGGGTGCTCCCGCCGGCGTTGAGGGTTTTGATGCCGCCGGCTGGGATGCTACCCATGCCCTACTTCTGCGCGCTGTGGCTGCCGGAACTGCATACGCGGTGCCGCACATGAAGAGTCGCGGCGGTGGAGCCATCATCAACACGTCCTCAGTGTCGGCGCTGCAAGCAGGCTACGCGCCGCTCGCCTACTCGGTGGCCAAGGCCGGCGTGCTCCACTACACGCGCGTGGCCGCGGCAGAACTAGCTCCGCAGCGCATCCGCATCAATGCGGTGGTGCCAGGCTTCATCGCCACGCGGTTCTTCGGCGGAATGTTCGGCCTCGGCAGCGAAGAGGCGCAGGGCATGGCCGAGCGGATCGCCGAGCGCAGCGGCCGGACCAATCCAGTCGGCCGCTCTGGCCGACCGGAGGACATTGCCCAGGCTGTAGCCTTCCTTGCCAGTGACGAGGCAGATTTCATCACTGGCACGGCCCTCACCGTTGACGGTGGGTTGACGATCGGGCCCCGACATAGTTGGGATATGGACCCCACGCTTGCTACGCCGATGACTGATGCGCTCGGAGTCAGCCGAGGGGAGCTGTTGGCAATGCGCGCAAACGCAATAGCGCAATCACAGAAGCGTTGATGTGCCGCCTAACCTCTCACTCAAACGCGAGCATGATTCTGAAACATTACGGGAAGGACGTATCAACGGATTTTTCGAGAAGATCTTGAGCAAGCCCTTGTTGATGGCGCCCTTTCCATCGATTATCCGCAATCGTCAAGTCCAGTAATTCCACGGCACGTTTAAAGGCCTGTTCGCAACGTTGCCGGTCCTTGCCATACCAGCGGGCTGCGCGCGCGACATCACTCCCGACATTTGCCAATTGCTCAACAAGCGAGAGAGTGTGCCATTGTCCAGCGGCTAGTTGTTTGTGTATGGGTGCCATGATGCCTCATGGAGGTTTGAGGTTTAAGGGTAGCGGATTGCGGGTTATGACCGTTTCTGTCAACCCAAATCCTTCTGAACGAGGCCTGAGAGGCCGTATGTGAATAGAATCAGAAAAGCAAGAGGGATGCGCGCTTATCCCAGCCCACCGAGACGCGACTGGAGAATGCTGATGGCGGCGATGGCGGATGTCTCCGCGCGTAGAATATGCCGGCCAAGGGTAATGGGTATGACTTTCGCCTGCTCGGCTATTTGGACTTCTTCTCTACTCCAGCCTCCTTCTGGTCCGATCAACATCAGGATGGAGTCTGTCACGCCTTGCGGGAGTTCGACCGTTTGTAAACTCTTCCCCTCTCGCCGCTCGGCAAGCATGAGAGGGATCCTGTCGGTCGTACGATCGTTCACAAGTGCTTCGAGAGATCGTGGCTGGGCGATCGCCAGCACGCGCCACTGTTCGGATTGCTGAGCGGCTTGCAAGGCGATGCGCTGCCATCGGACGAGTTGGTGGTCCACCCGAGCAGTTTTGAGCTGTACGACACTGTGCCGGCTTTCAATCGGTACGAGTTCATCCACACTCAACTCGGTGGCCTTCTGAATCACCCAATCCATCTTTTCGCCCTTGAGCAGCGATTGGCCGAGAATCAGACGGGGTATGCGGCGTAGCGGTTCCTGGACCGTTTCAAGGATATGCCCGGTGACCGCCTGTTTGGATACATCGGTAATTCTCGCCCGGTACCTGGTGCCCTGTCCATCGCCGAACCATAGGATCTCACCGACCGCGGTACGTAAGCTGTCCTTGATGTGAATCACGAGATCGCCCGTGATGGAGATGCTGGGTGGCGTGACACACTGAGGAGGAACGAAAAATACGGGCATGGGCCCTGGAGATCTGGGAAGGGGAGGAGTCTATTCGAAAAATGTCTTCATCTTATCGAAGAAGCCGTCGCCGTTGGTTTCCATGGTCATGCCGCTTTCCTTGGCATACTCCATCAACAGTTCTTTTTGTCTGGCCGTCAATTTGGTGGGAATTTGGACCTTGATCGTATAAACCTGATCGCCGGTCGAGCCTCCCTTCAGGCTGGGAATCCCTAAGCCTTTAATCCGTAGGACCTTGTCGTGTTGTGTGCCGGGCGGCACCTTGATGACCGTCTCTCCTTTGAGGGTCGGGACTTCCACTTTTCCACCGAGCACGGCCGTGACGAGGTTGACCGGCACGTCGCAGGCGATATCGAGCCCTTTGCGATGAAAGATTTTATGGGGCCTGACGGTAATGGCCACGTAGAGGTCGCCGGGAGGACCGCCATTGGGGCCATGCTCTCCCTCGTTGGAGAGGCGAAGCCGCATACCGGTCTCAATACCGGCCGGAATATGGACGGCGATAGTGCGCTCCTTGTAAACCCGTTGACGCCCCTGGCAAGTCGAGCAAGGTTCCGTGACAAAGTGCCCGGTGCCTTCGCACTGCCCGCATGGGCGGCTGACGCTGAAGAATCCCTGCTGAAACCTGATTTGACCGGCACCTTTGCAGCTGGAGCAGGTTTTAATGGATGCCGCTGATTTGGCCCCGGTTCCTTTGCAGTCGACACAAATTTCCCAGCGCGGTATTTTGAGTTTGGCCTCTTTCCCGTAAACGGCCTCCTCAAACTCGATCTCAAGGTTGTACTGGAGATCGTTGCCGCGTTCGGCCCGGGCGGCCCCGCCTCCTCGCGCTTGGCCGAAGAAATCCTCGAAGATATCGTTAAACACGTCCCCGAATCCGCCGCGGCCGAAATCGAACCCGTCAAAGCCGGGCCCACCCTGTTGTGCCCCGGCATGGCCGAACATGTCGTAGCGTTTCCGCTTTTCTTGGTCGCTCAGTATTTCATACGCTTCGTTGATTTCCTTGAACTTTTCTTCCGCGGATTTTTTCTGTTGGTCGCCGGCGTGGAGATCCGGGTGATGCTGGCGGGCCAGTTTCCGGTAAGCTTTTTTCAGATCGTCGTCGGACACATTCCGGTCGACGCCGAGAATTTCGTAGTAATCGCGTTTGGACACGGGCGCCATGTGCGTATGGAAGTAAGGAATCGTCCGAGTTCCCGATGTGGCGGAAACTCGGACACTCTGATGCGCTATTCTATGCTATTTCTTGTCTTTGTCTACTTCTTCAAATTCTGCGTCCACGACTTTCTCGTCCGTCTTCGTCTCGCCGGTGCCGCCGGAAGACGAGGCGCCAGGCTGCGGACCCGGAGACGCGGCTGCTTTCTTGTACATCTCTTCGGCTAACTTGTGCGACGCCGTCATGAGGGATTGCGTCGCCGATTCGATGGCCTCGGCATCGGTGCCCTCGAGCGCCTTTTTGACGGCTGCGACGGCGTCCTGAATTTTCGTCTTTTCCTCCGAGGAAACTTTGTCGCCGTATTCCGTGATGTTCTTTTCCGTTTGATAGACCAAGTTATCCGCCTGGTTCTTGGCTTCCGCCAGCTTGCGGCGCTTTTTATCTTCTTCCGTGTGCGACTGCGCGTCCCGAACCAGCTTCTCCACTTCGTCTTTGCTCAGACCGCTGGAAGCCGTGATCTTGATCGATTGTTCTTTCTGTGTAGCCAGATCTTTCGCGGACACGTGCACGATGCCGTTCGCATCGATATCGAACGTCACTTCAATCTGCGGCATGCCCCGAGGCGCGGGTGGGATGCCGACGAGGTCGAACTGCCCCAGCAGTTTGTTGTCATTGGCCATTTCCCGTTCGCCTTGAAAAACACGGATGGTGACGGCCGTTTGGTTGTCGGCGGCCGTCGAGAACACCTGACTTTTCTTGGTCGGAACGGTCGTGTTGCGTTCGATGAGCTTCGTGAATACGCCGCCCAGGGTCTCAATGCCCAACGACAATGGGGTCACATCCAGCAGCAGGACGTCCTTGACTTCTCCTTTGAGCACTCCGCCTTGGATACCGGCTCCGATGGCGACGACTTCGTCGGGGTTGACGCCGCGATGTGGCTCCTTTCCAAAGAAGTCCTTGACCACCTGAATCACTTTCGGCATACGCGTCATACCGCCGACCAGCACGATTTCCTGGATATCCTTGGCGGTGACGCCCGCATCGGACAACGCTTTGCGGCAGGGCTCGATCGTGCGCTGAATCAAGTCGTCCACGAGCTGCTCGAGTTTGGCTCGCGTCAGCTTCGTCACCATGTGCTTGGGGCCGCTGGAGTCGGCGGTGATGAACGGCAGGTTGATCTCCGTTTCTTGGGACGACGACAGCTCGATCTTGGCCCGTTCCGCCGATTCTTTCAAACGTTGGAGCGCCATCCGGTCTTTTCGCAAATCGATGCCCTGGTCTTTCTTAAATTCGTCGACCAGCCAATCCATCACTCGTTGATCGAAGTCATCGCCGCCAAGATAGGTATCACCATTGGTGGATTTCACCTCGAAGACGCCTTCCCCGATTTCGAGGACGGAGATGTCGAAGGTGCCGCCGCCCAAATCGTACACGGCAATCCGTTCGTCCTTCTTTTTGTCAAGGCCGTAGGCGAGAGAGGCAGCCGTCGGTTCATTGATGATACGCAGGACGTTCAAACCGGCGATCTGGCCCGCATCTTTGGTCGCTTGACGTTGACTGTCGTCGAAATAAGCGGGAACGGTCACGACCGCCTCGGTGACTTTTTCACCGAGATAGTCTTCCGCCGTCTGCCGCATTTTCTGTAAGATCATGGCCGAAATTTCCGGCGGACTATAACGCTTCCCGCGCAATTCCACGTGCGCATCGCCGTTGTCGGCCTCGACTACTTTATAGGGAAGCCGTTTCATGGCTTCTTGAACCTCACGGCTCTTGAACTTGCGCCCCATCAGACGCTTGACGGAGAAAATGGTGTTCTCGGGATTGGTAATCGCTTGCCGTTTTGCGATCTGGCCGACCAGCCGTTCACTTTTATCGGTGATGGCGACGACGGAAGGGGTGGTCCGGCTTCCTTCGGCGTTGGCGATCACGACGGGGTCCCCGCCGCTCATAATCGCCACGCAAGAGTTGGTGGTCCCGAGATCGATACCGATGACTTTACCCATTGGTGGACTCCTTCCTTCTCGACAATGACGATTGAATCACGTCAGTTCGTCGTTGAGTCATGTTCGCTTGATTGGGCCGGACCTGACGATACACTGACCATTGCCGCCCGCAGAATTCTATCGTGCAGCCGATACCCTTTTTGAAACTCATCCAAAACTTTATTGGCCGGCACGTCGTTCGACGGCCCGTACGAGACGGCTTGATGAGCGCTTGGGTCGAAGTCCTGCCCGGTCGTTTCAACCGCCTGCACACCGAATTTGGCAAGGATGCCGGATAATTGCTTGAGCGTCAGCTCTACACCTTGGACAAGCGCCGAATCGCCTGCGTTCGTCCGAGCCGCCTTGATTGCCCGCTCCATGTTATCGACAACCGGCAACAGTTCTTTGAGGAGCTGTTCATTCCCGAATCGGATCTGTTCACGCTGGTCGCGTTGTGAGAGCCGTTTGTAGTTCTCAAATTCCGCGGCCAACCGGAGGTACTTGTTATTGAGCGCTTTATATTCTTCTTCGGCTTTATTGGCCAGTTCCTCATGAACAGAAGAATCCGCTTCCGTAGCCGGAGAATCTTCTTCTAAACTGTCGATTGTATTGGCGTTTGCTTTTTCCTGGTCTTGATCGTTGCTCATCCTGATACCTATACAACCGGGGAGATATCCATAGGTGGGGGGAAGTCAACGGGTAAAGGGAAAATAAAATGCTGCGAGCGCTGAGAGGATTAGACCCATTCCGTTTGGCTCGTGCCGCGGGCGCGGCGATAAAGAAGTTCAAGCCCATACAGCGTCAAGAACGGTTCGATATGTTGGATTGATCGCGCCTCCGGCGCAATGATCGGCGCGACCCCGCCGGTGGCAATCACATAGGATGTGCGTCCCATTTCCGCCTGCATCCGCTGAACAAGGCTGTCCACCAGACCGGCATAGCCGAAGATCAGCCCCGCCTGAATACTCCCGGCGGTATCGGTTCCAATGACGGTTTTAGGCCGGGCGAGTTCGACTTTGCTCAACTTTGCAGCCCGTGTAAACAGGGCGTCCGCCGAAATAGTGAGGCCCGGTGCAATCACACCCCCAAGATACTCTCCAGCTTGGTTGACTGCGCAAAACGTCGTCGCGGTGCCGAAATCGACGATGATGAGATCGCGGTGAAACTTCTGATAGGCCGCCGCCGCGTTTACGATACGGTCGCTTCCGATTTCTCTTGGGTTCGAATAGTTGAGTGTCAAGCCGGTATCCATGTCGGATGAGACAGTGATCGGCCTGCAGCCAAAAGAGGTTTCAACCATCGATTCAAATGTTTCCGTGAGAGCCGGAACGACGCTCGAAATGATCGCGCCGGTGATCTGCTCGGGGGCACGCCCGTCCCGGGCCATGAGACTGAGGCAAAGGACACTGTACTCGTCGGCAGTGGTCTTGGGGTCGGTTGCCAACCGCCAATGAGCCAGCAGGGTCGATCCGTCGAAGATCCCTGCAACCACGTTGGTATTTCCGATGTCGATCGCCAAAAGCATCGGACTCATTCTACCCCGGCCTGTTGCGCTTTCGCTACTCTCTCAAATGAATGACGTCGGCCGCCCGGACCTCGACGAGGGGCCTCGGTTGTAAACGGAGTTGAGCCGGTAAGGCTCGCACTTGCAGTGCGCCATCGGCGGAAACCGCCTCTGCTGTGCCGACGATCGCTGGATCATTCGCGAACAGGACGCGAACTTGACGTCCCAGTGTGGCACAGCGAGCCGTATAAGCCTGCCGCAGCCGGACCGGTCCGGAAGATCGGAGCTCATCAAGGCAATGTTCAAGTTCCAGAAGCAGTTGAGCCAGAAGTCGATTTCGGTCGATCGGTCGCCGTGAGGCTTCCATCAATGAGGCCGCGATCGGCCGCAATTCTTCCGGAAAAGATGTCGGGGGGACATTCACGTTGAGCCCGATTCCAACGACCACGACCGGGTCATTGGCCGTGGCGAAGCTGCTCTCGCAGAGAATCCCGCCGACTTTGCGTTCATGGAGCAGCAGGTCGTTCGGCCACTTCAGCGACAGGGACACAGCCGCCACCTCTTGAGTGGCCTCGGTTACGGCAAGTGCGCTGACAAGCGGCACCCAGGATAACCATTGCGAAAGGGAGAGGGTGTCTCCCATCCCCCGTATGATGACCGAGCAATAGATATTCAACCCTGATGGAGAGAACCAGGCACGCCCATGTCGGCCATACCCACTAGATTGATGTTCAGCGACAACGACCGTGCCATGCGCTGCGCCGCTCTGAGCCAGTGATAGGGCCTCCGTATTGGTTGAGGGAAGATCTTGGTGGAGATATAAGGCGTGACCTAGCGACGTAGTCGCAAGGGTGCTGCGGATACTATCGAGACTGAGTGGTGGGGAGGACGTCATCAACTACGAGCGCCGGCGTCGTGAAGGCTGAGCCAACGTCATCACGAGGCTGACTGTTGCGGCCGGGGCAGAATGGGTGAGTGCTCCGATGGAGATACGATCGGCGCCGGCTGCAGCCATGGCTCGGACGTTCTTCAGCGTGATGCCGCCCGACACTTCCACCAGGGCCTGCTTCTTGATCAATGCCACGGCTCGTCTGACCAGGTCCGGAGCCATATTATCCAGGAGGATGATATCCGGCCTTCCTGCGAGCGCCTCCCGAACATCAGAGAGGGATTCCACCTCGACAGTGATCGGGAGCGCGCTTGAGCGACGCGCATGTGCGAGTCGGCAGGCCCTTTCAACCGGTCGTGGATGGCGCTGAAGGAGAGCCAAATGGTTATCTTTGATCAGAATGCCGTCACCCAAGGATCGGCGGTGGTTGATTCCTCCGCCGAGCGAAACGGCCCACTTCTGAAGCGCGCGCCAGCCCGGAAGAGTTTTCCTGGTATCCAGGATAATGGCAGGGTAGCCGCGCACGGCTTGGCAGAACCGTTGCGTCAAGGTTGCGATTCCTGACAGGTGTTGAAGAAAGTTCAAGGCGACCCGCTCGGTCCGTAAAATTGACCGCCCGTCGCCCTCGATATGAAGAAGAGTCTCTCCATTCTTCGCTCGGTCGCCGTCGCGCTTCGAGACTGACAACCTCAGGGCGGGATCGACCATGAGAAAGGTCTGCACCGCTGCGGCCATTCCCGCCACGACCAGCGACTGTTGAGCGATGATCTCGGCCCGAGCCGGCACCGGAGACGGAAAGATCGACGCCGTCGTGGCATCTCCTTGAGCCAGATCTTCTTCGAGCCCTTGGCGCACGGCGCGACGGATTTCTGCAGCGGGGAGTGTGGCCATCGGTCAGGCTGCGAGCATGGTGCGGAGCTGCCGTTCGCTGTCGGCCAACAGGACGCGATCGCGAGATAGGGTCTGTACCCGCTCCTGATGTTCGGCAATCACTTCCGGCGGAGCTTTCGACACGAAGTCGGCGTTCTTGAGCTTTCCGTCGACCCGTTGCAGTTCCTTGTCGGTCTCCGTGATTTGTTTTGCCAAGCGTTCAATCGATTTCTTGAGGTCGACATCGCCAGAAACTACGATGCCTACGGACAGTCCTTCAGTAACGAGTCGCAGCAGTCTGGCAGTCGGCCAATCGCGGGGAGAGCTCACCTCGGCGGTGCCGCGGCTAAGGTGGACCAGGTGTCGTTGTAACTGGTGGAGCTGGTTCTGCCTGTTCGGATCGTCGTGCCCGACATGAAACGGAATCTGCTGACCCGGCGGATAATTTAAAAGGGCGCGGCCGGTTCGGACGAGTCCCACCGTTTGTTCAAGCAACGCAAAGCGTTGTTCAACGTCAGGTGCAACCCAGTCCTGGTCAGGGACCGGATAGGTCTGCACGACGATGCTGTCTCCTTGATGAGGAAGTGTCTGCCAAATTTCTTCCGTGATGAACGGCATGAAGGGGTGCAGCAACCGCATGGTCGTTTCAAGCGTCTCCACAAGCGTGTGCCGGATGGTTGCTCCATCCGGATGTTCAGGTGCTTGCAGAACCGGTTTGACCAATTCCAGGTACCAGTCGCAGTACTCATGCCAGATGAATTGATAGAGGACTGTTGCCGCACGATCGAATCGATAGGATTCCAACTCCGTCGCGACGGCACGAATCGTGTGACCAAGGCGGCTCAAGATCCACCGGTCTGGAAACGTCCGTTGTCCTGGAGGGACTGCAGTGCGCGGTCCGTCGAGGTACATTAAGGCGAATCGCGCCGCATTCCATATTTTATTGGCGAAATTGCGGTAACCCTCGATCCGTTCTTCAGCCAGCTTGATGTCACGTCCTGGCGAAGCCATCGAGGCAAGGGTAAATCGAAGGGCATCGGTGCCGAATTGATCCATGACGTGCAACGGGTCGATCACGTTGCCCTTGGATTTGCTCATCTTCTGGCCTTCTGCATCGCGGACCAAGGCGTGGATATAGACCTCTTTGAAGGGCACGTCTCCCATGAACTTGAGCCCCATCATGATCATGCGAGCCACCCAGAAGAACAGAATGTCGAGGCCTGTGACAAGCACTGATGTCGGGTAGTAGGTTTTCAGTTCCTGCGTTTGCTCCGGCCAGCCCAGTGTCGTGAACGGCCAGAGGGCGGAAGAGAACCAGGTATCGAGCACGTCGGGATCGCGGAGCAATTGCCGGTTGTGACAGGCTGGACACTCGGTTGGAGCCGATTTGGAGACGATCGGCCTGGCGTTCTGTAAGACGGTAGTCCGATTGTCCGTCGTGACGATCTGACTGCTGTTGCATGCAAGGCAGTACCATGCGGGAATTTGGTGCCCCCACCAAATTTGTCGTGAGATACACCAGTCTTTGATATCCCGCATCCAGCCGAGATAGTTATTGACCCAACCCTCCGGAATGATGCGGATGCGCCCGTCTTCTACCGTTTTGATAGCCGGTTCCGCCAGCGGTTTGATGTTCACAAACCATTGTGGTGAGAGATACGGTTCCACGACGGTCTTGCAACGGTAACATTTGCCGACGGCCATCTTATGGTCCTCGGTTTTTTCCAGGATTCCTCGTTCACGAAGCAGCGTTTCGACCTTGGGACGTGCTTTAGAGACGGAAAAGCCACGGAGGATCTCGATCACCGATGGTTCAACCGCCGCCCGTTGCATTCCGGCGGCATCGAGCAAGGCGGCATGATCGAGGACAGCAAGTCGAGGAAGCTTGTGGCGTTCCCCCGCTTCATAATCGTTGAAGTCGTGAGCCGGAGTGACCTTCACCGCACCGGTGCCGAATTCCAGATCAACCAGGATCGAATCGCCTACGATTGGAATGTCACGTGTCGTGAGCGGCAGGCGGACTTTTTTACCGATCAGATGGTGATACCGGGGATCGTCCGGATGAACAGCCACGGCGGTGTCTCCCAGCATCGTTTCCGGCCTAGTCGTGGCCACGATCAAACTGGTATTCGGATCGTCCACTAACGGATAGCGGAGATGATACAGTTTCCCTTTCACCTCCTCATGTTCCACTTCAATGTCGGAGAGGGCCGTCAGGCAGCGTGGACACCAATTGATGAGTCGCTCGCCACGATAGATCAATCCGTCTTCATACAACCGCACGAAGACCTCGATGACGGCTTTGGACAAGCCTTCATCCATCGTAAATCGCAAACGGTCCCAGTCGCAGGATTCTCCCAGCTGCTTTTGTTGATTGACGATCGTGTTACCCGACGTCGCCTTCCATTGCCAGACCCGTTCAATGAATCGGTCCCTTCCTAGCGACTCTCGTGACAGGCCTTCCGCCAGCAGTTGTTTTTCCACCACATTCTGCGTGGCGATGCCGGCGTGGTCTGTGCCTGGAAGCCAAAGGGTATTGCGTCCCTGCATGCGCCGCCACCGGATCAAAATGTCTTGTAGTGAATGGTTGAGCGCATGGCCGACATGGAGCGACCCCGTGACGTTCGGTGGGGGGATGACGATACAATACGGTTGCCCCGGTCGTTCCGGTGAGGCGTGGAAATAGCCTCGCGCAAGCCACTCACGCGACCATCGCGTTTCGACGGCTTTCGGGTCATAAGCTTTTTCGAGTTGAAATGGAGCCATTGAATGAGTTCCCCAAGTGCCGCCGGCATCTTAGCATGGCTCATGCTATTCAGAAAATGGCATCAGTCTTTGCTTGTGGCGTGTGAAGGCATGTGCTATACAGTCGCCCACAAAGAGATCATTACACACATCGCAGTAGGAGGAGCATGGCACGAGGTCGTGAGAAGGATCGGAAAACGCGCAAGAAACACCGGAAGAATGTCAAGCGGATGAAAGCCCTGGCGAAGGCTCGACGAGGGAAGAGGGGCAAGAAAAGTTAGAGTTTCGAAGGAGGTGACGCTTCTTCGGTCTCGATCAAACGTTTGAGTTCGGCCTTGATGTGCTGCTCGGCGACATCGGGTACGATTCGCTGGACGGCCTGTTCGACGGTTTGTCCAACTGTGGCCCTCACCAAGTCGTCTACCAGTAGCGGAGCTTGTTTCATCACCGCACGGTGAAGTTCATCCTTAACCAACTGATCGACCGTTCCCAGCTGTTCCCGCACTGCTGTAGGTAAGTACTGAGCAAGGCCGGATTCGATTTGATCTTTGACCAGTCGATCAATGCTCTCACCTATGGAGGCCTTGACGATATCGGACAGGATTTGCCGGATGGTCGGCTCACTGGCCTCGATCTCTTTTCTGATGAGAGCGGGCAATGTGTGAGAGACCAGGGGGTGAATGATCGTGGTGAGGTATTCCTGAGAGAGGATGCTCCCCAGCTCCGCTTGTAACTCCTTCTGAACGGTGGGTCGGACATGGGTTCCCAGTTTTTCGTCGATCACGCGAGGAAGCAGCTCAGCAAGGCTTTGCTCGCATCGCTTGGTCATCGATTGCAAGAGTTGGTCGAATAGGCCTTTCATGGCATCTTCCGGTGCCGGGGGAGCCGTGGGCGGCATCAGTGATACGGGGGGTGAACTGCCTGGTTGGTCCATCACTTCCTCCTGGATGTCGCCACTCGGCGGATGGTCGATCGACTCATCGTCGTCAGAATCGGTTGAAGTGGAGGTGGGCGGCCAGACGCGCCGTTTCAGACTCCTGCCGTTCAACTCACCGGATTTTTTCTGCTGAAGCGATTTAAGCACGCCGAGCAGATCTTCAGATTGAAACGGTTTTTTTAGGAATGCCTTGACACCAAGTGTGCGGAGGTGATTTTCATCCGGGCGATCAGCCGGATTCACCAAGGAAATGAGGTCGGTTTCCGTCAGGTTGTCCAGCTTATTGATCTCCTTGCAAAACCCGGAAAAAGTCATGTTGTCCAGATGATAGTCCGCGATGATCAGTGATGGCGAGCTTCGTCGAGCGGCCTCTAAAGCCGCTGGTCCGTCTTGAAAACCTACGACCTCAAACCCTTCCGGACTTGAAATCTGTTCCACCAGCCGTCTCACCGCAGGGCTGCTGTCCACCACAAAGATAGGCGAAGCCATGAAAATCTCCTGATTTTTTGGTTTCTTCGAAGCTAGCAAGGGGGGTATCCTTTGTCAAGAAAACCATCGATAGGTGATTGGATTCACGATGTATTTCGGCATGCGACCGGTTGCCGCAAGAAAATCAGGAAGTCGCACATGAGTGCATCGATCCGCGTTGTGTTTTTCGACGCAGCCGATACCCTCTTTCACGTGCAAGGGTCGGTGGCTGACATTTACCTTCGACACGCGGTGGCATATGGTTTTTCACAGAAACCGGACTCATTGATCGCGATCAAACACGCGTTCAGCCGAGCGTTCCGCGAAGCGCCTCCGCCGGTCTTTGCCGCAGCTGAACCGTCGCGAATCAAACAGAGTGAACGGCTGTGGTGGTTTGATATCGTTCATCATGTCTTTTATCGAGTCGGCATGTTTGAGCGTTTCGACGAATTCTTCGATCACGTGTTTCGTGTGTTCGAGGATCATCGATCATGGCGTTTGTTTCCTGAAACGGCTTCCACCCTGACTCGGCTCAAAGCACGGAATCTGGAACTCGGTATCATCTCGAATTTTGATTCCCGACTATTTACCGTGATGCGTGGACTCGGGATCGCCGAGGCATTCGACACGGTGACCATCTCGAGTTTGGCCCAAGCCGCAAAGCCCGCTCCACAGATTTTTCACATCGCGTTGGAGAAGCATGCCGTGGATCCGGATGAGGCCCTGCATATCGGCGATAGTCTGCGAGAGGACGTGGAAGGCGCGAAGAAGGCCGGGCTTCACGCCGTCTTGTTGGACCGTGACGGAAGCCAATACGGAGTAAATGTTCGGACAGTCAAGAACTTGGAGGAGTTGTTCCCGCTTCTAGAGCGGTTCGAGGAGTAGCGGCACGAGATCCTTTGCACGGCCGTGCAGTGACATGTCCACCATCCCCGACTGTGGGGTGGCGTCGAGGTTGATTTCAGCGACGAATGCACCGACTTCTTTGGCGACGGATGCGAACCCTGCAGCCGGATAGACCACGCCGGACGTGCCGATGATGAGCAAGACGTCGCAGCGTTTGAGCGCCCTAGAGCAGTCGTTGAGATCATCAGCAGACAAGGATTCTCCGAACCAGATGATATGGGGCCGGAGCAGCGAGCCGCAACGGGAGCAGGATGGCAGGATGGTAATCGGCACATCGCGGTTGCTTTCCACCACACCACAGCCGGTGCAGCGAACCTTCCAAATGTTGCCATGAATTTCAGAGAGTCTCTGTGAGCCGGCGTCTCGATGCAGCCCGTCCACATTTTGCGTAATCAGCCAGAAGTCCGGACAGCCGCGCTCCAGTTCGACGAGAGCCCTATGCGCATCATTCGGCTGTTTTGTGGCGATCAGCTCCCGCCGCCAGTTGTACCATTCCCATACGAGGCGAGGATCCCGCTCGAAAGCTTCGGGCGTCGCCAGGTCCTCCGCGCGAAAGTTCTTCCACAACCCGTCCGCGCCGCGAAATGTCGGCACGCCGCTGTCGGCCGAGATGCCGGCGCCGGTGAGGAGGGTGATTGCCTGAGCGGAAGCCAGCTTTTCTTTCAATAGTCCGAGGTCGGATCCGCGAGCCATAGTTATTGATGAGCGGGTAAGCTGCTGTGTCTCTGTGGAGGTGCATGCTATAGTACAGCCGCTTCGTACGCAACCGAACGAGGATGAGCGATGAAACAGATTTTATTCGTAGGCGCCGGGTCGGTCGGGGGGTTCTTCGGGGCACACCTGGCCAAAAATAATCCTCATGTCTCTTTTCTTCTCCGGCCAAAGACGCTTGAAGCGGTCAAGCGGAGTGGGCTGACGATTCGCAGTGCCGGTGGTTCGTTCACTGTTCGACCACCGGTTGCATCCGATGCTCGAGAACTCCCGGAGCCGGATCTCATTGTTCTGGGCGTGAAAGCCTACGATCTTGACGAGGTGATGGACCAGATCGAACCCGTGCTCACGGATAGGACAGTGATTCTGACGTTGCAGAACGGCATAGATACCGAAGACCGGCTCATCGCCCGAATCAATCGTGATTGTGTCGTGGGCGGAGTCGCGTACATCTACTCCAAAATTGCCGAGCCGGGCGTCATCGTCCACTATAAGAAGGGGGCCGTGGCCATCGGCGAATTGATGGGATATGAAAGTGAGCGGCTGCTGAAGATCCGTGACCTTTTTGCCTCGGCTCAAATCCCCTGTCAGCTCGTGAAGGATATTCGACGCAGCAAATGGGAGAAGATGTGCTGGAACTGCGTCTTCAACCCCATTACGGTGCTCATCGATGACCATGTGGCCAAAGCCCTTGATCATCCGGAGATGATGGGCGTGGTCCGCCAGATCGTCGGGGAAGTGGCGGCCGTGGCGGCGACGCTCAAAGTGCCCTTGCCTCCCGACATGCCGGAGCGAGTTGTGAAGGCGACACAGGAGATTCGCGACATCCATACTTCTATGTACGATGATTGGAAGGCGGGGCGTCGGACGGAGATCGACTACCTGAATGGCTTCGTCGTCGGGAAAGGGCGCGATCTCGGGATTCCGACGCCGGTGAACGAAGCTCTGACGGCGATGATCAAGACGATCACGGAGAAGGAACAGACCGGCCCCGGTCGTGTGAGGATAGAAGGCGCCGTTGTTCAGCCGGTCTCATTCGATCGCATCGCCATCGCAGCGTTGCCGGAAGAACATCAGGTCGATATTGCCACGGTCATGCCCGGTATGAAAGGACGGGGAATTCGCTTGAAGGGGCTCCTCGATGTTCCTGCTTTGGCAATTGAGGCGGATCATGTCGCATTTCATGCAGCGGACGGAAAGTACTCGGCCTGTCTCACACTCCAGCAGGCCAGAGAACATGGAGTGCTCGTTTACGAACTTGAGGGGGGATCCTTGCCTGACGCGAAAGGCGGCCCGTTCCGCCTAGTCACGCCGGGACTCGGCGATCTCTGCGCCAATGTGAAAGGTGTCGCGCGGATTGAAATTACCAAGGGGCCCGGCCGTGACACGAGGCAAACCACTTGTCCGCCCACGCCCTAATCTGATCAAGGGCAAGGGTTCGCGTTATTGCGCTCGGCGCCAGCAACCTGACATGTATTTCAAAACCATCGTCTCGATGAGCTCCATCAGTATGGGATCCGGACGTCGAAGTGCCGGCGGCGTTCGATCATGGGGATCCTGCAGCGCGCCAAGCGCCGCTGGTGGGTATGCAACGGGTAACGACCTGTTTGGCGATGCGCTTTATTTAGGCGGCAGGTACGGCTGTATTGATTCGTGATGACGCCAGCACTCGCCGGATTCTGTTGCGACGTGCTCAGGGGGAGGATGAATTGTCAGATACAACGTTTCCCTATTCCATAGTGGTCAAAAGAGCGATCACGGGGATCCTTCTTGGCGCGATCGCTGGAGCGGTTCAAGTTTGGTTCTTCAAACGCGACCTCATGCACCTCTGGGCGTCGATGGCCGCCGGAAGCGTGTACATGACCACATGGGTATTGTTCACTGATTGGCTGAAGTTGGCAGGCGGTAAGGTGCTTCTTGGGGCGGTGGCCGGCCTCCTTGCCGCCGTGCTCTGGTGGTCGCTTGCCATCCATGTGGAGGATGCGTTCATCCAGGCCGTAGTTGCCGGCCTCTGTTTTGGTGCGGCCTACGCTTGGTCTGATCAGCGGATGACTTGAGTCCTTCTCCGGTGACCGTTTTGTCCTTGAAGATTTGGGTGAAGCGGCTGCTTATTCGGCTTTAGGAAGAGTAGCCTCTGGGGATTTCGCGCCCGGCTGTCCAGGCTCCGGAATGGCGTAGGGAGTCAGCCGTGCAGCAGAGGAAACCGGTCGTCGCACTCGCTTCATTCATCGTTGTGTCAATGAACAAAAAGAGCGATCGGTCTATAGGTATGGTGTGGGCATGGGCGATGTCGGTTCGCTTGCCCGCCAGGCCGAGCCGGAGTATATTATTTTTCATGAGTCGGACTGACGGGAGGACGGTACGCCTTATGTCTCGTGGAATAACCGCGGCCGCTCTGGTCTTCTTCGTCTGTATTTGCGTGGTATCGCAAATGTTGGGCGCGCCGGTCACGCTTCTTGGTTTACTCACGTCTGATGCGCCGGCAGAGTCCCTCTCCGAAGACTTCTCAATTCCACCGATAACGCTGGAACTGGGCACATCGAGCCGTTCCAGTTCTTACGCGGAGTTTCAACCGTCACCTCAGCTTCCGATCTTCTCAACTGCGGTCTTTCATCCTCCCCAAGGGTAGTCTTCGTTCCCATAGTATTGAATCGGTGCATGTGCTCTTCTGAGGCGTTCACGCTTGGTTCATCAGTATTTCATCAAGTATGAATGGCATGACAATCGTGTGACCTTCCAACGCCCGGATATCCTACGCCGATGTTGTGACTGGAGAAAGACATGAACATGACGAGCGCGTCTTGAAGCGGCTCTCTGTTCATTATCAACACAAAAACCCACATCCATCGCGATGAACCGGTGATGTCCATGAGGAGCGGCGTGCGAGAAGATACGATTCCCCTGGCTCATTACATTCACAGTTATTTTTCGATGTCGCGGTGGGCTCAGCACTTCTCGAAAGGAAGGCTCCAATGACCTCTGTTGCACAGTGGTCTGTGAGTGCGCGGTTGCTGTTGTTACTTGTACTGCTGACCCTGAGTCTGTGGTTGTTTCTTCAGAAAGGGTGTGTGCCGGACCGGGAGATCAGGCCGGGTACTGCGGCGTCTGTGGTTATTCTTGCCGTACAGGATGATGCCGGTCTCTACCGGCAAGCTTTCGCTGTCCCGATCAACATCAAGGATGAAAAACGGGCTGAATCGTCGGGTACACCGAGCCAATCGCTGAGGTATGCGTCCATATTGCTGAGCAGAGCAGCCGATGTCCTTGAGACGAACGAAATCTTGGCTGTCCAACTTATTCGTCAAGTCATTTCTATTCTAAAACACCATGTAATTCCCTCGCTCGTGGAACCCGATGCAGCTTTGGTCCCCATCGATTCGCCATGAGGCGTGATTGAGATCGAATGATTGGACAAGACGGGCGGTCCGAGTCGTTGTTCCCGACTTAACGGTGAATACGCCGTCCAGCTTGAAGTGCTCATGTAATGCCTTGTCGTTGCGAACGGCTTTCTCGAAGTCAAACAGTACTTCTTGTCCACCTTGGGGGTGAAGGGGGTGTAG
>CAYXKP010000019.1:35550-40871 GCA_964465695.1 uncultured Nitrospira sp. | reverse complement strand
TTGGTGCCCCCGATACGAATTGAACGTACGACCCGCGGTTTAGGAAACCGCTGCTCTATCCAACTGAGCTACGGGGGCGTTCAGAGAATCTATCGCAATTCTAAGAGGATTGGAAGAGAGGCGGTAAATTGGAAGTCACTGAAGGAATTACGCCGGTGAGTGACGGGAGCGCACAGGTATTGGTGTGAAAGCCAGTAATAAAAGCGATCATATTTGATGAAGGTACCGGTTCAAGGAGCAAGGCGTTATAGCGAGTTCCCTTCGGTTCCTTTGACCGTCGCGGCTAGTGCTGCAACTCATACTGAATCGCTCCGAGCAATGCGGACAGATCCAGGGGTTTTGGAAAGGTCTGCCGAGCCCCGATGAGTTTTGCTTTCTGGAGCTCCTCTGCTGAGCGCCCGCTCATGGCAATGACCTTCACGCCTAAGAACGCACGGGTCAATTCCAAGATAACTTCCAAGCCGTTCATCTCCGGCATCTCCAGATCCGTAATGACAAGATCCACCGGCTGAGCGTGGTACCGTTCAAGCCCTTGCCGGCCATTGTCGGCCTCACAGACCTGATACCCGGCATCTTCAAGAACCTTGGCCAACAGCATGCGTACGGATGCGTGATCCTCGATGATCAATATGGTGGCTGGTCTCATTTCCTTGCCTCCCCAGGATCTCGATGAGTTTGCTTGCCTCTTTTAGGCTGCGAGTGGTTCAACCGATTCCGAGAACGACTCGACGCGCTCCTGAACCATCACGGCGTGGGGGCTTACCGCCAACGACTTGGCCTGTAGTTGACGGTGTTGCTTTATGACGGCGTCATCTCGATGGCCACAATTGAAACATCGCCAGCTACGGCTCCACATTTCACCATAGCCCCCCTCCATATCAATCATGTGCTCTTCCAGCATTAACCCCTCACAGCGTGTACAAGTCATCGTATCCCTCCATGTGGTGATCCCATCGTGACTGAGGTAACCGTATCAGGTATGGGGATTTGGGCTAGATCTGAACGAGGTACGTCTTAAGAGGGGGAACGCTAGGTGTGCATGCCCTGATTTCATGCAAGCATGTCAGCTCCACCGGTCTGGAGAGGGACGGTCTAGATGTTCAGGTAATCAATTCTGTGAGAACAATCACTTGCTTTGCAAGGCCGTTTGATGTCCCAACTGAGTTACTGAGCGTGACCGAGGCTCAATGTTTGTACTTCCCTGTAAACTTCGTTGGCACTTCGGCTCAGGTTTAGTCAGATTAAACCAACATCCAGTGAGGAATGGATGAAAGAAGGCCGCCTCTAGTGGTACCGTGGTAGGCGAGAGATACAGAGCTTGACACGGTGGAGAAGAAAGCACGCGAAATCAAGAAGCTGGAGATTCTATGCGGTTTGTGTTGCAGCTGATAGCCGTAACCTTGGTCGTGGCAAACATAGCGGTGGCCCAAGCGCTTGATGCGGGGAGCCGCGAATCCTTAAGAGGAATCTCAGGAGTGGGGATTGTCGTAGAGGACATCGGTCCTGAGGCTTCAGCTGATGGTCTCTCGCAAGATGCGATTCGAGCGGCGGCCGAGCTGATCCTCCGCTCAAAGGGGATTAGAGTCCTCACGAACATAGAAAGAACGCATGTGGGATCAGCGCCATATCTCTATATTAATATCAATACACTGAAGGAAGAGTTAGGTTTGTACGCCTATGCGGTAAACGTGGATCTGAAGCAAGTCGTTGTATTATTGTCAATCAAGGGCGTGCGAGCTTGGGGGGCCACGTGGTCGGCAAGTGTTGTGGGAGCGGTGGGAGAGGCAAACGTGCGGCAAATTATCACCGATGGCGTTGAACCACTAGTCAAAGATTTTGCTAACGACTTTTTGTTGGCTAACCCACGATGAGAAGCTCGTAATGGCTATCAGCGGCTCCCGTAGATTTCGAGAGATAGGTTGCCCGGGTTGGTCCGTGGTTGCGGCCTGCCGCCCCATACCGCCTAAGCCTAGCCGCAGCGCTCTGCTAAGCGGTTCGACATGCGACAACATAGGCGGGTAGGCCGTATAGAAGTATTTTCTGTTCAGATACACCAAGGGGAGACCGTCCACATGGCTGGGATGTTCGGAGAAAATCCTCTTATTGTATTGATCGCGGTGGGACTTGTCGTGCTGGCAGCCGTCGTTTTTGCGCTGATGACCGCCGGATTTTAATCTCCTGCCGGTAAGCTGATGCTATCCCATCGACTTTGCCTGCATAGCAGATCTTAAAATGCCAGTCGGTCGCCCCTATTGAGAAGCGTCAATGGCGTACCGAGCACAAACTGTGGCAGGCCGGCTGGTGAATCGGAAGGAGAGGGAGAGCCTAGGACGATGCCTTCAGAAGGTCTGTGTAGGTGAGTGTGGTGTCAAACAGTTCGTCCATCACGACTTTCCCTTGAATTTCATACACACGGGTGCAACGGTTGCTCATCGAACACAACATGTCGAATAGGCGATAGGTAGGGGTTATAGGTATCGGAACGCGGGGGCATGGGCACAGCAATGAAAATCCCTGCAACGTCAGGTGACGCACCGACCCAATCATCCCCTCCGTCAGCCGGTTGATTTCTTTATCGGTGAGATCGTCGGCAGATAAGCTTTCCAGAAGGCCGGAGAGCACCGCTGTGTCGGCTTGATAGCGCTCCAAGGCGGCGACTAAACATTGGGACATCAGTCGTTCCAATTGCCGTGCGCTGAAGGCCCGTGCTACATGGATCAACCTTGATACTTTCCGAGGCTGCTGCCGGCGGCTTCGTATCAGTCGTTCAAAGAGGACCGTATCAAACGTATGGGCTCCGTCCAGATATACGACTGGATGTCCGCTCAGTGCGCGGTCAACAAGAGCCTGTAGGGCGATTTTCGAGGCAGCCGGATGACCACACAGCATGATCAGCCCATGAGAAGAATTCAGTGAAGCCACATGGTGGGTGGGCGCGGGCTCCTTCATTTCTTCCTTCAGAGCCGTGGACCTTGGAGTGGACCTGTGGCTGACACGCTCGACGCCGGTGAGGGGCAACTGGGCCGTTGTCTTTCTGGTTTCTGAGCTCCTCATGGCAACCGTCTTCTATCCGCAGCATCCGCCGGTGAAGACTTGTCGCTGGCGGTGCGCATGCCAACAAGCCGGGCAAAGTCGAACCGTGGAATGCATAAAACCGTCGATTGATTCCATTCGCCGTTCGACGACTATGCCGCAATCGGAACAGGGGCCTCTTGTCAATGATGGTGCACTAGGCTCTTGGACCGTCATGGCTCGTCAGCTTTGTATTCGAGCGGATATGTTGATTGCAGACTGTGGACATGAATCGGCCTCCCGGCCTGGGCCGTACGAAACTTCGAAAGCGCTCCATCAGTGAGCCGGCGGTGATTCGCTGCAGGCCCCACTGGATGCTCTGCAGTCGGCAGTCCAACCCTGCTATCGTTCGTTCCAGATTGGTCAACTGGTCTTTCGTTAGAGGCGTTCGCTCTGTTGCGATCATCATTCCTCCTTTCGAGTGATTAGACAGCGCAATGCCGAATGACGCCGATGACAATCCCTTCGATTTGAAATTCATCCGATGGCCGGACAATGATTGGCTGCATCATGTCGTTGGCAGGGCGCAGTTCAATGTGAGCATCCTTCTTGAAAAACATCTTAATCGTGGCCTCGCCGTTGACCAGAGCGACGATTGTCTGCCCATTTTTGGCTGTGCCCTGTTTATGCACAACCACAATATCGCCCGGCAAGATGCCGTCGTCTTTCATGGATTCTCCCTTGACCTTTAACGCGAAGGTGTTCCCGCTTCGCAGCATGCTCAGGGGGATGTCCACGAGTTCCGACTGCGGGACCGGCTCGATCGGAGAGCCGGCTGCCACAACACCGACCATAGGAACGGTCGTTTTGCGTCGTAATTGATTCAGCACCACCGATACGACACCAGGAATCCTTCGCATACCGGCTTCATAACGCGCTACGGATACCCGTGTTGTGCGCAAGGCGTCCGCCAGCTGCTGCTGCGTGAGACCTAGCTCTTCTCGGATGTCTTTAAGATCATTTGGCTTCATGATGTATCCAATGGTAACAACTTCAATTCGGCTTGTCAAGAGAGATATTTTGAATTTTCTGTGTATAACTGCTCAGCCTGAGCAGGCGTTTATCGTCGTAGGCCGATGAGCGTAGAAACAAAGAATTAACTGAAATTTAATGCTTTTTGTTCCGAATGGATCAGAATCCACAAGATATAGTGTATTGTTCTTGTTCCTATACAATGATTAAAAAATAGGCAAAAAGGTCGGGCAGGTCGCATTTTGTACATTCATACGTTACGGAGAGGGTTGCGCACAGGTTTATCCACAGAAACTGGGGAAAGTGAAAGCTTTCTGAAAGCAGGGGACTCCGGTGTGAAACTCAAATCCGCTGGGGCTCCTTAAAGCAGCCCTACCGTGCGACGGTAACCGCCATCATTCACGCAGATGATCGTATGACGAGAATGTCGAATGTACGATGAAGGGGCCAAGGGACTTCTTGTCGGTACCCGACCAAGCCACTATTCCACCAACTCTTCGTTCAACGCCACCGCTTTGATGTGAGCGAATACCCGCAGGCCGACTTTCAATCCCAAGGTTTCGAGCGATTTCTTAGTGATACTGGCCACAAGCGGCGCGCCGATGTCCAACAGCACATCCACTGAGGATTGATTCAGCTCTCGGATCTCAACGATGGTCGCTTCAAGAATGTTCAACACGCTGGTGGAGGTGTTGGTTCGACCGATGACCAGACTGACATCGGTCGAAAAGACATGGATACGCAGGGGTTGTCCGACCGCGACGGGCTGAATCGGCACGAACATCGGCCGGTCGTTGAATTCGAGCTGAGAAAGGCCGTACTGCGGTTCGTGGCTTGCCACACGAGTATTTAAAATTGCGCCGATGCGATGCGTTCCAAAGTTTCTGCTGAATTTCAGAGAAGTCAGCACCTCATTGAGAGCACCGGATCCCACGACTTGTCCTTCTTGCAACAAAACGACATGGTCGGCAAGTTGAAGGATTTCATTGATCGCATGGGTAACGCACATGACCGGAATATTAAACTCCTCAGGAAGGCGACGTATGAAGGGAAGGAGCTCTTGCTTGCGCTGAATGTCGAGCGAGGCGAGTGGTTCGTCCAGTAGAAGCAATTTTGGACTCGTCAACAGCGCTCGGCCGATCGCGACCCGTTGTTGCTCGCCGCCGGATAGTTTATGAATGCGGCGTTCAAGAAGATAGCCGATCCCCAGAATATCGACCACTTGGTCGATGGCAATACGGCGTTCTGGCGGAGGAATGCGCTTGTATCCATAAAGC
>CAYXKP010000019.1:0-35540 GCA_964465695.1 uncultured Nitrospira sp. | reverse complement strand
TCGCGCGTACGTCGTAGTGGGGAAACAAGCGTGGTTCTTGAAACACATATCCGACTGGCCGCTCATACAGAGGCAGGCAGAGGCTTTTTTTTTGGTCCTGCCAGACGTCGGCGCCGAATTGCATGAAACCGTTGGGGGCCTGCTCCAGTCCGGCCAGGCATCTCAAGAGAGTGGTCTTTCCCGATCCGGACGGTCCGAAGATGGCGATGATACCCGACATTGGAACATCCAAATCGACGTTCAGACGGAAGGTCGGAAATCGTACATCAAAACGTGCCAGCAACCGATTCATGACACATGGATGGGAAATCGGCGGTTTGCGATATACACTGTCAACAATACTAAGAACGAAAAGATCAGCATAAAGGCCGAGATGGCATGTGCCTGCGTGTATTCCATCACTTCGACATGCTCAAAGATCGTCGTGGAAAGAACCCGCGTTTGTCCCGGAATCGATCCACCCACCATGAGAACCACCCCGAATTCTCCCATCGTATGGGCGAAACCGAGCACAATGGCGCTGATATAGCCTCTCAGCGCGATGGGCGATATGACGGTCAAAAACGCATCCCACTGGGAAGCGCGGAGTGACCAGGCCGCTTCAAGTGGAGCCTTGCCCACCGCTTCAAACGCGCTTTGCAGCGGCTGGATCACAAACGGCATCGAATAGAAGACCGAAGCAATGACCAACCCGGTGAACGTGAACGCCAAACTCACGTTTGCCAGCCGACCCAACGGTCCGTAAGGACCCAGCGCGACGAGGATGTAGAATCCCAAGACAGTAGGAGGAAGCACAATGGGCAGCGCCACCGCCGCTTCCACGATCGGCCGTAATCGGGATTTGGTATGAGCCAGCCACCAGGCGAGGGGAGCGCCTACCATCAGCAGAACGATCACGGTCATCGTCGCCAGTCGTACGCTGACCCACAGTGCGTTCAAATCTACCTCTGTCAACACGCCCATCTATACTCCTGAGCCCTTACCGAAGTATCCACCGTGTCTACTTCAGCTCATACCCATAACGCTCGATGATCTTCTTTGTTCGCGGGCCGCCCATGAAGGCCATGAGCGCGTTTGCCGCCGGGTTGTCTTTCCCCTTCGTCAGTAAAATGACATCCTGTTTGATCGGTTCGTACAGATTAGAGGGCACATCCCAGCGACTGCCCTTTACCTTTATTTTCGGATCCATAACTTGTGAGAAGGCCAGAAAGCCCAACTCGGCGTTGCCGGACTCAACAAATCCCATGGTCTGACCGAGGTTTTCTCCCATGACGATTTGGGGTTGTACGCTCTCCCAAAGTTCCAGCTTTTGCATAGCCTGCATGGCCGCGAGGCCATAGGGAGCGGTCTTGGGATTCGCGATCGCCAGGCGTTTGAATGTTTTGGAGCGTAACGTCTCCTCACCTTTCACCAACTCGGCATCCGGACTCCACAACACCAAACGTCCTTTGGCATAGGTGAAGCGGGAACCCTTGACTCCAAGCCCCTCGTCTTCCAAGAGTTTGGGGCGTTCCATGTCGGCAGAGACAAAGACGTCGAACGGCGCGCCGTTCTTGATTTGAGCATAGAACGTTCCACTGGCACCTGCAGCAACTCGAAGCGTATGACCGCTTGCAGTTTCAAATTCAATCGCGATTTCGCGAAACGGCGGAATGAAATTGGCGGCGACGGCCACCAAGGCTTGCTCGGCAAAAGCCGTAGTCACCGTCATGCTTGAAAAAACCGAGAAGCACCATGCAAGAAGCTTTAGTTTCATGGTCAATCCTTTCTACACCCTGACTCGTATCGCGGCATAAAAATAATCACTGTCTTTGTTCCCGCGGGAAGGCATTTGGGCAAGGATGGCGGGGTTGTCAAAATAGGAGCCCTTGAACCAATGAATGTATCCCACATCGAAGTCCAAGTTCGCACTGATAGCCCATTGAGCTTGAAGCTCGACGTCATGCCCTAATGATGTGCCGGCGTTCCCGGTGATATCCCGCAAGCCGTTGTTGCCGAAGAAATCCCTGCTTTGAGCCAGGTACCAGACCCGATGTTTGGCTTGTAAGATCCAGTTTTTTGTCGGAGTGACGAGCACTCGCCATCCGGGCGAGATAAGGTTCGTTCTGAAAAATGGACTCCAGATACCGGTCGGTCCATACTCCCAACGCCGAGCGCCGAACAACGAATCGAATCCTTCGTCCTGACTATCGCCCGGCTGGCGATCTCCGCTGACGTAGTCGAAGTGAAATAGGACTCGTGGTGTCCAGGGAAAGTTAAATGTATAGCCGAGGTCCAAGTGTTGGAGGTAGGCAAAGTGGTCGGTCACTCCTCTCGTCCCGATCTGCCAGGTGGTCTCAATCTCATAATCCGGTTCTCCCGGCTTGGGGTCTTTGTAAAATCGACCGCCGAACGTGGAATAGGTGCGATGGTTGGCCACGTTTGCCACGCGCTTATCATTTAGCCCCAAGTAGTAGGCATCCACCTGGAGCCATGGGAGATGTCGGCTCTCCAGATAGGTTCCCCAGAAGAACAATGCGCTGTGTTGCTGGTCGAGTCGCACATCGTCTCGAAGCACCGGCTCCACCACAAAGGTTCTGAATCGCCAGACTTGACCCTGGCTGACTTGCCAGTGAAATCCATCGAAGGAATTGACGGTGTTTCGGAAGGCATTGCGCGCGATCAGCCGCCGGCTGCCGAAGTCCATGGTCATGCGTCCGAAGTGGAAATCGGTACGTAATCCGGTTCCGAGTACATTGTTCAGCGTCAAAGACCCGATCAATTGGAGAATGTCAAACTCATTTACATTGCTGGCATCTCGAACATCTCCGGGTTCCCGATCTAAAAAAGCACGCGAATCTTGACCCTCAAAGAGAAATCGGAGAGGACCATTGCCTCCCAATCCCAAGCGAAGCCTGGATCGAAGAGCGACTTGCGCGTCCGTTGCCCCATTCCCGACGGCTTGGCTTGCGCGCCAGGGATGGTCATACGATTCAAACCTGGTCCGATTTTCGAGACCGAGATCTATCCAGTCCGGCAAGTGAAGCGCCGTTTTTTCATATCGAAGCCAGTCGATCTCCCGCCGCCGATTGAGCACCGCATCGGCTGGTTCGATCCAATTATTTCCAGTTTGGTCCATAAGTTTGAAATAGCCATCGTGCGTGACCCATCCATGGTCATGCATGTACTTGAGCACCGGGTCTTCCGTGTTCTTGAACTCCCACTTCCCATCTTTCTGGACCAGTTCTCCATACTCCACAGCCTTTGCGATGTCCGTTCCCATAAGAAGAATCGACACTGCAAGCAAGGCCGACCACAATGATTTGTTCAACAGCGCTTCCTTTATTGCGGCGTGTTGTATTGACGGTACCTTGCCGGTCTGGGCGAGAAAACTGTCAGGCGACCCGCAACGCATGGACTTTCCCCGTTTCACTGGTGTCGTATCCACCCAACGCTTCGATCTCGTTTCTGAACGGGCGGCTGACCAGAGTTTCAAAGAGGCGTGCCAACGTGGGATGTGATTTGAGGTACGCTTTCGGGACGACCAGATCATATCGCGCCGTTTGGACCGGAACGAAGTCGAGATCGAAGAGCTGCGCGGCGGAGCGAATGCCGATTCCGACGTCAGCCTGGTGCATCGCAATAGCCCGGGCTACATCGAAGTGAGAGAAGGCAAGTCGTTCGTACCCCTCAATCCGCCCCGGTTCCACGCCGGATGTCCGTAATCGTTGATCCAATAACAGCCTCGCCCCGGATCCTTCCTCTCGGTTGATCAGTCGCACTGTTGCCTCAGCAAGATCAGCCGCCGTCCGAATGGACAATGGATTGCCGCGGCGAACCATGAATCCTTCTTCCCACCGCGCAAACGTGACGACTTCATAGCCCGATCCTTTGAGATGTCGACGAAGGAACGGGAGGTTCGATTCGCCGGTGGTCGGATCGAACAGATGCAATCCGGCAACATGAACTTCGCCACGCTGTAGGGCGTGCAGTGCCGCCATGCTCCCCATCGGCCAACCGATGACCGTCGTCTGATCTTTGTGCCGCCGCAAGTATTCGCCGGCCAAGAAAATCGCCGGGTCGCATCCGGCCACGGAGATTTCCTGGTGGATGGCTTCCCGATCGCGAGAGAGTTTTACGCGGATTGTATCGCCGGACCGCCCGCCGCGTGGATCAGTGACGTAGCCATCGGCGGGAACTGTGAACGTGAGCTGGTCTCCTAAGTCAACCACCGGACGCACAACCATTCGCTTCCCGATAGCTGAAACTTTGACTCGGCTTGAGGGAATTTGGGTTTCACTTGGGGGCAGATTGCCGATCAAAATGCCTTCGATAATGTCCTCGGTCGGAGCAAGACTGAACAGGTCTTCGACGCGGCAAGCCAGTACTGAGGCCAGCCGGAGGGCCACTGATGTCGTCGGTAAGTAGAGATTCGACTCAATGGAGGAGACAGCCTGCCTGGTAATACCCGCTCGATTCGCGAGTTCACCTTGAGAGAATCCATGTCTTGTGCGTAGAAATTTAAGGTGGTTGGAAAATTCACCGGCGTAGTTCTGTCGTATATTCCGAGTTCCCATCGTTTCGGTGTATAGCAAGTATACTGTCTACATGTCAAGTTAACTGTACATGAACACGTCTGTTTTCGAGAAAATATAACGCGTCATATTAAGAGTATGCATTATTTTTTAGGCTAGCTTTTGTTAAAATAATTTTGTTGACAAACTTAATTAACTTTAAGTATATAATTATCTAATATTTGATCGGGATAATAAAGATTACTGAGAGAGAGTCATGTCGAGAACAGCTCAAGAGACAGCGAGCCCATACTCTGACCGAACCATTGAACAGGCCATCCTGCTCGCGTTGAAGGGGATTCGGTTCGGGTCTGTCGAAATTATCATTCACGACTCCCGAGTGGTGCAGATCGAACGGAAAGAGAAAACCCGCTTTGACGGCACCCGCACTAGAGATGAACCGGTGATGACGATTTAGCTTTACTGGAGCGAAAAGCTTCGAGTGACGAGTTAAGACGGACAATTTTTATCAACTGAGAACTGACCGGACCACCGGAAGTTCACATGTCAAGGAGGAATGCGACATGAGAATTTCCGGTTCCATTATCTTGTTTGTGATCATGATGATTTCCCTTGCACGCGTTTCGCCGAGCCTTGCTATAGAGGAGGGCCAGTTCGTCAAGAAGGACGGCAAGTGGGAGTATTATTCGGGCGAAGATCCCGGATTGAAGTACCTGTATTTGAAAGGATTGATCAACGAAGAGGAGTACAGCAAAGGCTTGAAGGTTCTCGAAACCAAGGAACGACTCACGAAGCCGAACTTCACTGTCGATGTCAACAACGGATTGAATTTCCGCGTCGGAGAGAAGTTTCTGCTCAAACTCCGACTCCTGACGCAAGTGCGCTACACCCACAGTATGTACAACGAAGCGTGGGGCACGATCGGAGATTCTCGGAATCCGGAGATTCTCGGAGGGCAAGTCGAGTACCGCGCATTCCGGTATCTGAGCGACTCGAATACATTTTCTGCTCCTCGTATTCAGCTCCAATTCCTGGGTCATGCCTTCGATCCGGATTTTCGCTACAACGTTTCTGTGGCCTTGAACCAGACGCCGTGGGATCAGGAGGGTGGGAGCGGACGAGCCAACCTGCTCGATGCCTATATCGCATCCTGGCATATTCCTTGGGCCACGATTCAAGTGGGACAACAGCGCGTCTGGTTCAATCGCGCGCTCATCGCTTCCGCCGCAACCAATTCCTTTGCCGATCCGATGATCGTGCAAAGCGTATTCGCGTCCAACTTGCAAGGCAGCCGCGACGTGGGTATCAGCATTTTAAGCGATGAAGAGAAATACAGATTCAACTATGCCGTCGGCATTTGGGGAGGGGTAGGCGCCAATCTGACGCGTGAGGGCACGGCAGTCAGTCAGAATGTGTTGCCTCAAACCGGAACCCCGGGAGCGCCCAATGCCGGAACGACCAGAACGTACAATTACGATACCCGTTTTCTGACCGGTGAAATGATGTACACGGTCAGATTGCTCTACAAGTTCGCCGGTAATCCGGGCTATGGCCAGGGAGACATACTGAATTCCCGTACTCCGCAGGCGGCCATCGCATTTGGATATGCCTATGATCCGGCTCAAAACTATCTCAGCTCAATTCGATCCGACATCGTCGAGCGGGCCTTTCGTCAACGAGTGACCAAGGCTTACAACGGCAGGTTGCTCGGCGGCGGGATCTATGACTTTCACACGTACGAACTGGATTTCATCGCAAAGTATCAAGGTTGGTCGATTCAAGCGGAAGGGTTTTATCGGGATCAGAACGTACGAAACGCGGATAGCGGAACAAGGCCTTTCGACTTAGGAACGATCCCGACGAGTCCGCTTGCCGTCGGCCCTGAGGTGTCGCTGGGCGATGCGTGGGGCTGGTACGTGCAGGTGGGGAAGTATGTTATCCCACGCAAACTCGAGGTTGCGGTTCGATACGGTATTCATGATCCCTCAATCAGGCAGAGACAGGATCTTACCAAGGAGTTGGGGGTAGCTATCAGCTACAGCTTCGACGGCACTTATAACAATCGACTCATCCTCGATTACTCCCATATCACGATGGGGAGCGGCGGGCGGGCTCCGGATCGGTTCCCGTTTGAAAATTTGCCGGGATTCGGCCTGGACCTCATCGAAAACCGGTTCAACGTTCAGTACCAGTTCTATTTCTAACCCACATGGAACGCACAGAGATAAGGAGGCTTCTATGACATTCCCTCATGCTCTAGGGCGGGCGCTTGCCGTTGCAAGCATCGTGGCCATAACTGCGACACCGGCTCCTTCTGCTTTTGCACAATCATCGGAAACGTTCACCATTGCAGTCGCCAACAGCCTGAAGGACGTCTTCCGAAAGATATTGCCTCTCTTCGAAGCGCAAAACCGAGATGTCAACGTGCGGGTCATCTATGCACAGTCGAAAACCCTTCTCAAGCAAATCGAGGAAGGTGCGCCTGTGGACGTAGTCTTGCCGTCGGTCTATGAGGAGCTAGAACAGCTCGAGCAGAAGAAACTCATTATTTCAGACACCAAACAGGTTTACGCCCGCACGTCGCTGGTGTTGATCACCAACACCGCCTTTCCCGCCACAGTCGGCTCCCTTCAAGAGCTGGAGACCCTTCCGGTGCGGCACATTGCGATCGGGGATCCCACGACATCGACCGTCGGCAAAGATGCAGTTCAATTCCTGAAATACCGAAAACTCGAACCTCGATTGAGGTCCCAATATCTTTACGGCGAACATTCAAAGGCGGTGCTGGATCTTGTCTCCAAGGGAGAAGCGGAACTGGGTCTCGTGTATCGAACCGATGCCATCCCTGTGAAACGAGTTCGCATCGTCGATACCGCGCCTGCCGACAGCCACAGGCCTATCGCCTATGGATTGGCCGCGCCTTGGACGTCTGAAAATGTTTCCAGAGTCAAAGATTTCGCGGCGTTCTTGCTGTCTGATCCCATCCAAGCAGAACTGAAACAATACGGATTCGATCGAGGTGTGTCTGACGTCGGCTATGCGCAGCGACAGGAGGTCAAGCCATGAACACAAGGAACATCGCCGACAGTCGCCATGCCGCACACATTGTCCGTGTGCTGGTTGTGCTGGGCCTCGAATTCATGACCGGTTGCGCCGGTACGCCATCGATGCCGGAAACGGTCATCTATAAATCCGGCCTGAACCAGGTGTATCTGGAAAAGGATCCCAACTCTGTGTCCAACAGCCATCCGGCGATTTTGTCTCAGAGCCAGGTCGGCGCGCTGCTGCGTGGGGTTCGGGTATGGAAGCAGCGCAATTTCATCCACCGGCTCTATGCGGGTGAACCGGAGCGGACGAGAGGATTCCGCAATGAAGAGGTGAAGATACTTGCGCCGGCTCTTTCCAGTGCCTTGGAGCTGGCCTCGCCCGATCAGCGCGTCTATTTCCATCTCAGCCATGTGACGGAATATGGGGAAGAAGAGACGACCAGCGGATGGCTGTCGGTTCGAGACAATCTCCTCTACCTGTCATTGAGCGAGATCCATGACCGGCATAGCCCGGGACCGGAAATCAGCAAGTATGACCGTGTGTTGCCGAATGTGCCTGAACAGGCACCGTCCTTTAGCGTCACGTTCGAGCCGGAAGAATACCTGGCCAAGGCCCGGTCTGGGTGGAAGTGGTTTACTCCGGACCAACAAGAAGAATTGCAGATTCGCTACCGTGAAGCGCTGGATGAGCTGACAAAACCCCCGAAGTCTTGAAGGTATTTCGCTGCGCAGTGATCTGATATATGAGGCGGCAACATGACCCTACTTGTTGTGGGTGGTGATTCTGCGGAAATATTTCGGCGGTGTGCGACCAAAACGCACAGACATGTGGAACATTGGAGCGGGCGCAAGTCACGCGATCTGGTGCGGTCGATTCCGAAAGACACCGAGGTAGTCGTGGTAGTACTTGATCGGGTAAGCCATGCGCTGGTGAAACGAGTACGGAGAGAAGCGTCGCGCCGCGGTCTCCCCGTGTATTTTCAAAAACGAGGACGCCGGGTGGATGCCGATACTCAGGCTGGGACGGATTGGCTGGATCGAGAGGACGCATGATGATGGATGACGTGATCGAGAGGGTGTCGCATGTCGGTATCTTGGCCGGAACCTCGGAGGGCGCTGCGTTGTGTTATCGGATCTTATGCCGTGAGGCGAGCGAGGTCATGGGGTCCAGCATGCATCCGGAAATCACTCTGCACGCGCTACCGCTGGGCCGTTATCTCGAAGCGGTTGATAGGGATGATTGGGCGCGCGTCGCCGGCCTCCTCTCTCATTCGATAGCCAAACTGGTGCGAGTAGGGGCCGACATCATTGTGTGTCCAAACAATACACTGCACCAAGCGTTTGATCTCGTTGAATCGCCGGTTCCATGGCTGCATATCGCCAAGCCGGTCGCGCATGAGATCGCGCAGCACGGATGGCATCGAGTCGGAATTCTTGGAACGCAGATTGTCATGGAAGGATCGATCTATTCGCGGGAACTGGCGCAGCGAGACATCGAGGTCGTGATTCCGATGCGAAGCGACCGAGTTCGAATTCAGCACATTATTCGGGCCGAATTGATTGCGGGACTGTTCACCGTTGAATCGCGTGTATTTATACAAAAAGTGGTTGCCGAGATGGCAGAGGAAGGCGCGGAGGCGGTGATCCTCGGCTGTACCGAAATGCCCCTGCTGCTCTCCCAGGAGCAGTCGGCTCTTCCGTTGTTGGACTCCACACGCCTGCTGGCGAAAGCCGCCTTAGACTATGGAAGGCAGTTCAGGAGTAAACATAGTGGTAAAGACAGACTGAGGCAATCGATATTCTCGCGAGGCAGGAAGAATGTATGGAGTCAGCTGACGTTCAGCCGGGGCAATGACTGTCAGGCGGGAGTCAGAAGACGGCACACCCGTCGTTTATGAGTGAGAAAGGAGCATATTGTGAGAACTAAATTGGTGGCATTTATAGCGGTATTTCTGACCGGATTCTCCTTGTGGGTTTCGTCGATACAGGCTGCCGAATCGGTAGTCATCTTGAACGTGTCATATGATCCGACGCGGGAACTGTATCAGGAATTCAATGCGGCGTTTGCCAAACACTGGCTGGCTAAGACCGGTCAAAAGGTCATGATTAAGCAGTCTCATGGAGGGTCGAGCAAACAGGCACGGGCCGTCATCGATGGACTGGAAGCCGACGTGGTGACTTTGGCACTTGCGTACGATGTCGATGCCATCTCGGAAAAGGCATCACTCATTTCCCCAAACTGGCAAACCAGACTTCCACATAACAGCGCGCCATACACCTCGACGATTGCCTTCTTGGTCCGCAAAGGCAATCCCAAAGGGATCAAGGATTGGGATGATTTAGTCAAGCCCGGAGTGTCGGTCATTACGCCGAACCCCAAAACATCGGGAGTGGCCAGATGGAATTATTTGGCTGCCTGGGGTTATGCACTGCGGCAGTCAGGAGGCGATGACACCAAAGCCAGAGAATTCATTACACAACTGTTTAAAAACGTGCCGGTTCTTGACTCAGGCGCCCGAGGGTCGACCACTACGTTTGTCGAACGCGGTATCGGCGATGTCCTGATCAATTGGGAAAATGAAATTCTGTTGGGCGGTGTAGACCTTGGCAAGGACAAGTTCGATATTGTCGTGCCCCCGACCAGCATCCTGGCGGAGCCGACGGTCAGCCTGGTTGATAAGGTGGCCGACAAAAGAGGCACTCGAGCCGTCGCCCAAGCGTACCTCGAGTATCTGTATTCCGAAGAAGGTCAGGAAATTGCCGCCAAGCATTATTATCGTCCCCGCCTCCCGTCGGTTGCGGCAAAGTATACGAAGTTTCCGAAGTTGGAATTGTTCACGCTGCAAGAGTTCTTTGGTGACTGGCAGAAAGCCAATAAGACACACTTTGCCGATGGAGGCACCTTTGACCAGGTCTATCAGCAGCTCAGTAAGGAACGTCGATGAGCCAGATCAGAGATGACGGACTGGATCCGTTCCAGCTCACGTAGGAATAGCGACGAATGCTAAGTACGGCCTAACAGGAATACAAATCTCATGAATCTTGTATTGAAGCAACCCAGTGTCCTCCCAGGATTCGGCCTGACCTTGGGATTTGGGATCTTTTATTTCAGCGTCATTGTGTTGATTCCCCTCAGCGGACTTTTCATAAAAACCAGTACGTTGTCGTGGGAACAGTTTTGGGACATTATCACCAATCCACGAGCGATCGCCTCCTACCAACTGACGTTCGGTGCTTCGCTGGTCGGAGCGCTTATCAACGGGTTGTTTGGGTCGATCATTGCCTGGGTGTTGGTCCGGTACCGTTTCCCAGGCCGGTCCCTCATAGATGCGCTCGTCGACCTTCCTTTCGCTCTCCCGACTGCAGTGGCCGGTATTACATTGACCGCAATCTACGCCTCGAATGGATGGATCGGGCGGTATCTGGAGCCGTTAGGAATCAAAGTCGCGTTTACCCCGTTGGGTGTGCTTGTGGCGTTGACGTTCATCGGACTGCCATTCGTCGTCCGTACCATGCAGCCGGTGTTGCAGGATTTAGATCGGGAAGTTGAAGAGGCGGCCACGACGTTGGGAGCCAACCGATGGCAAGCCTTCAGGGCGGTGATCGTGCCCGAACTGTGGCCGGCTCTTCTCACGGGGATCGCGATGGCATTCGCCCGTGCCGTCGGAGAATATGGGTCTGTCATATTCATCGCCGGCAATATGCCGCTCAAATCAGAGATTACCCCATTGCTGATTATGACCAAATTGGAACAGTACGACTATGCGGGAGCCACTGCGCTCGGTGTGGTCATGCTGGTTACCTCATTCGTTCTTGCGTTGATGATCAATTTCCTTCAGTGGTGGAGCAGCGCTCGCCACATGAACCAATAGGGATCTATGAACTCCACCACGATTGTCGTCAATAAGAATTTGGAATGGAAAGATTCGCTCACCACCGAAAGTACCCTTGTTCGACGGCTGCTTATTGCCGCCGCCTTTCTCTACTTAACGCTGTTCCTATTTATCCCGCTCGCCGCAGTCTTCACTGAAGCGTTGAAAGGCGGTATCGCTGCTTATATAGAATCCTTTCTCAACGAAGATGCCCTAGCAGCCATTCGATTGACGCTTCTGGTAGCGGCTATCGCCGTACCGTTGAATGCCTTGTTCGGCGTCGCCGCAGCCTGGGCCATCGCGAAATTCGAGTTCGTCGGCAAACAGACTCTCATTACCTTGATTGATATGCCGTTGGCCGTCTCGCCGGTCATTTCCGGTCTCATTTATGTGCTCCTCTTCGGAGCGCAAGGTTGGCTGGGCCCCTGGCTGGCCGAGCACGACATCAAGATCATTTTTGCATTGCCGGGTATCGTGCTCGCGACGATCTTCGTGACCGTACCGTTTGTCGCGCGCGAGCTGATTCCGTTGATGCAATCGCAGGGGCGGGAGGAGGAGGAAGCGGCCATCACGCTGGGAGCGTCCGGCTGGCAGATGTTTACGCGCGTCACACTGCCCAATATCAAATGGAGCCTTCTTTATGGGGTCATCCTATGCAATGCGCGGGCGATGGGAGAGTTCGGCGCCGTGTCCGTGGTTTCCGGTCATATCCGCGGACTGACGAATACGATGCCGCTGCATGTTGAAATTCTCTACAATGAGTACAACGCCGTGTCGGCATTCGCCGTTGCCTCGCTTCTGACGCTATTGGCCATTGTCACCCTTGCGGCCAAGGCGATTGTCGAACGGAAAACTCATTCTCCTACTATAGTCGCCGATCCGCCATCAGTGGTGCAGTCAGGGAGCGTTCGATGAGCATTCAAGTTGACCATGTCACGAAACGGTTTGGAGAATTCACGGTGTTGAATGATGTCAGCCTTCATGTACAGGAGGGTGAGCTGATGGCCCTTCTCGGCCCGTCCGGTTGCGGCAAGACGACGTTGTTGAGAATTCTTGCCGGATTGGAAAGACCTGATCATGGACGCATCTTTCTGCAAGGCACGGAGGTGACGGACCAGCGGATCAGCGAACGCCGGGTGGGATTTGTCTTCCAGCATTACGCGTTGTTCCGCCATATGACCGTGGCGGATAACGTCGCCTTTGGGCTCAATGTTCTGCCTCGAGCGCAACGGCCTTCAGCGCCTCGCATAGAGGAGAAAGTCAGAGAACTGCTCGGACTCGTCCAGTTGCAGGCGATGGCCGACCGATATCCCAGCCAACTATCCGGAGGGCAGCGGCAACGAGTGGCGCTGGCTCGAGCGCTGGCCGTGGAACCGAAGCTCTTGCTGTTGGATGAGCCTTTTGGAGCGTTGGATGCGAAGGTACGTAAAGAGCTTCGCCGTTGGCTGCGCCGGCTTCATGACGAGTTACATATTACCGGGATTCTGGTTACGCACGATCAAGAGGAAGCGTTGGAAGTGGCCGATCGCGTCGTGGTGATGCATCAGGGCAATGTGGAACAGATCGGCACGCCGGATGAAGTCTACGAGCATCCAGCCAACCCATTCGTGTACCGCTTCCTCGGTGATGTCAATGTATTCCATGGCCGTGTTTCAGAGGAGCGGACCGTACCAGAGAGTTTTGAAGGGGTATCGGTCGGATCGTCCGATAGGGCGGAGGAACACGAAGTCACATTCGTGCGTCCGCATGACTTAGAACTGAATCGATCCCGCACGAATCCCGATCAGTTCGAGGCCACAGTGCGGTATGTTCTCACGGCCGGATCTCGGGTGCGGCTCGAATTGATTGTCCAGGAATCAGCGCAGACCATCGAGGTCGAATTGACCAAAGAACGGTATCGCGAACTCGATCTTCGCGAAGGCGAACAAGTGTTTGTGCATCCTAGGCATCGCCGGGTCTTCAAAATACCGCAGCCGTAGCGTGCAATGGCGTCTCATCTTCCGGCCTTATCTGCGGTTGGCCAGCGAATGGAACAGGAACACAATCGCACATGCGCCGTTATTCACTATGGTGTGGGGCCGCCGATGCCGATGGCATGTCTGCAGTAATACACGATTGCATGAGTTCAACCTTGCATTGCCACGATGTGGCCGCGTCGTTGACACGATGGACGACATCAGCCGGTTTCACGGTGCTGGGGATAATGTCCACGAGCACATGGTCCGGGATGCGGTTGAAGAAGACCCCGGTCACACCTGGAATGGCCTGCAAGACGGTGTTCATCTCGGCTTCCTTGCTGCCGCAGCCCGATCCGCTCAGCATCAAGGGAAGGCGTTCTTTGGCGGGTGGATTGGCCCAAGCCGGCAGAGAAACTGAAAGAATTGCGATCAGTAGTACGGATGAGGCGGTTCGTCGGTGCCAGAATGTGTGCATGACATGAACTCCCGGACAAGTCACTGACTCTTCAGTCACAAAATACACGATGTGAGAGGATATTGTCGAGTTGCTACTTGGTCTGCACCAAGAACGCTTTTGAACGGGCATTGCCGCCGCCGGCCACGACATCAATGAACGACATGCCGGACTGGATCTCCGGCACCGTCACCTCGATGGTCGTGTCGTTCACGAATTTGTAGTCGACCTTGACGGAGCCGGCGGCACTGAAGGCCACGCCGCGGAAACAATCTTTCGTCCCGAAATTCTCTCCTCTGACGGTGATCGTTTGCCCCGGCTTGGCCTCGTCGGGCTCGACTTTGGCGATTTTCGGCTTCTTGCTGCTGTCGCAGATGGGATCTTTCTCGATTTTCTGTTCGTCGTGCCCCTTGATCGACTCGGTATCGTGCAGCGTATAGCCTGCTCCTTCAACGATTACGCCTTCTTCGGCACCTGAGTGTAGCGGGAGGCAGGCGAGTCCAAACAACAAGGCCATCAGGAAGAGCAACAGGAATCGGGAAGCCATCGCGACCTCCTTCGATGGAGAACTATTTGCTCGGCATTGGAACATAGATTTCTCCGATAATCGTTTGTCCGGGAGGGGAGAGCGCAAATTTCGAAAAAGCTTCTACCAAGGGACTCGGTTCATTTTTCGAAAGCAGCAATAGTGGGCGACGAAGGCTGTAGCGTCCGTCCTTGACAGTCGGCACTTCCGGCTCGATCTTATCCATGGGCAGCAAACGGACGGCGACGCCGTCTGAAACGACCGAGAGACCGGTACTCAACGAAATATAGGCCACGGCGGACAGGGGCGGCAGGGTGCCGACGACGGTTTTGACAACGGCCTCATCTGCGCCGATCACTTTGGCGGAATCTGGAATTTTGCCCGCGATCCTCAGTTGCGTTTCGAAGGCTTCCCGAAGATTCTGGTTGCGTGGCCTATCGATCAGGAGAATCTTGGTATCCGGTCCCCCCAATTCCGACCAGGTCGAGATTTTTCCAGAAAAAATGTCGGCGACCTGTTGCTTGGTCACCTCTTTGGTGAAGTTTGATAAATGGACCAAAATGCCGATTCCATCCCACCCTATCTGAGTGGCCGCCAGAGACGGATCTTCGACTCCTGTGACGGCAATTTGAGCCTGGCCTGTTTTGACCAAGTCCACCGGGATGGAATCTTCCTCCCACACGATGTCGATATAGGCACGGGGATTGGCCTTTTCAAAGGCCCGCGCCAACGACTCAATGGTCCTTAGCTCAGGTCCATTACCGGCGATGACCAGGCTTCCCGCTATTTGAGCGAACGTGCCGACATGTGACAGACAGATGGCCAGTCCGACCAGCAGCCCGGTTACGACTCTTCTCACGGTCAGCACGCCGCCTGTCCAGTCCGCACATCACGACTGCTTTGATACCGGCATTGCCTGCTCAAGAGCCGGAGCCTTCTGTAGACATAGGATCTGACTCTGATGTGATGTTCGGCGGCGGCATGTTACGTCTGGCATTCAGCGGCGGCAGCTTGGCGAAGCGCTGCATCCGTTCCTCTTTCATGGCTTTGGCCTTCAGTTCAGTGAAGCCGGGTTTGCGATCACCCACGACATTGGACGAAAACGAAGACATCAGCCTGCTCGCCCGGCGGGCATGACAAAATGGACATTCCGTGTCTTCGACTCGGCTATAGACGGACTGAGTGGCCTCGAATTGTTTCTCGCACTGTCCACAACGGTACTCGTAGAGTGGCACGGAGTTCGATCCTTTCTGTGGCTCTGTTGAAAAAATATCCTGTAAGACTCACTGCGGGACTTGACAAGGCAACCTTTCTCAAGCGATCTTGACCGGCTCGCAAGGATACGTTTATTCTAGCAACAGACGCAACCGAACTGCCAGCTTCATAGGAGGGGTGTCAATGTCAGTGCTGATTCGACGGTACAAAGGCAATAACGGCATGATGCAGGAAGAACGGATCGACGACGACGATCGAATTGAGCGCTACATGAGGCTCTTCGAAAAAGACGACGTCAAAAAATTGGAAACCGGCGTGAAAGTCTTCATCGAGAAGGATGAATGGCAACTCCTCCCATGAATCGGTAAGGGGCATCACGTGACGGGGCGCATGGTGGTCCTGAAATCCCCCTAGCCCTTCACCATTGTGCGATCACCCCCGGCCGATCTGCCATGATGTACTGGGTCCACATTGCACGCGCAATCGACCGTGTGACCCTCCACCGAGACCGTTGTTCAGAGGTTCCGCTCACCGCGACCTCCAGCGACTTCTGGGAAGGGGGATGGTTTGACTATCCGGACAAGGAGCGGGCGCTCCGTGCCATGGAACAAGCGGGAGTCAATCGACAGCGGCTGTGCCCCTTGTGCAAACCATAGACAGATGAAGTGCTGAGTCTCCGGACACTCAGAACGTAACGTTCAGCACTCACGCACTGTGTCACCCATGCCGCGACTCGCGCTTCTCCTGACCACCGTCATCTGGGGTGCCACCTTTCCCGCCACCAAAGCGGCGCTTGAGCAGATTCCTCCGCTTTCTTTTTTATTGCTGCGATTCCTCCTGGGCACGTTGCTGGTGGTCCTGTGGTTTGTCATCTGCCGTCGTCGTCTGCACCGGGATCGTGCCGTATTGAAAGCGAGCGCCCTCACGACTGTCTTCCTCTTTTTGGGGTACCTCTTGCAAACGGTCGGGCTGCGCCATACGAGTGCCTCGAATTCCGCCTTTCTGACGGCGTTGTATGTCATCTTTGTACCGATGATCTTGATGCGGATCGACAGGCGGGTGGTGTCGGCTACGGCTATTGCCGTGATCGGGCTTTGGCTCTTGGTCAAGCCCGATACGGCTATGAATCTGGGAGATCTCATGACGTTGGGGTGTGCCGTTGCGTTTGCCGGGCATATCATTTGTTTAGAGCGGTTCACCAGGCAAGTCGATGCTCCGTCCTTATTTGTGTGGCAGATGATGGCGATGACGGTGTTGTTTCTTCCGGCTCCGTGGTGGGAAGAGACGACGCAGAGCGCCTTTTCGCCGACATCCGTCCTGCTGATCGGCCTTGGCGTCACGGGTGTCCTGGCTACGCTGGCGTTCGCCGTTCAGATGTGGGCGCAGCGACTGGTACCGGCCCAACAGGTGGCGTTATTGTTTGCGTCGGAACCTGCCTACGCGGCCTGGTTGTCCTGGTACTTTCTCGGCGAGACGTTGGATGCACAAGGTTGGATCGGAAGCGCGCTGATTTTAATAGCCGTGGCGATCGGAGCGTTCGGCGGCTGATCGTACTCAAAAGGAGATGTCTATGGCGCAGAAGTTCGGGAATGGACGGTGGGTTCGGGATGGATTCTTAGACAATCGAGTCGATGGAACGGTTGTCGGTCAGGTTGTCTTTGCCGTAATCGGGCCGGTGGATTTCTATTTACGCGGGAATTTCAAGCCGGATATTGCAGGAGAAGTGATTCGATTCCGCAACAGCCGGTTTGAAGATGACGATATGGCTGGACAGGTCCTCGGCGACATGGCGAACCCGCAGGTCGGAACGGTGAATCTCATTTCGCTGGATCCACACCCGAATCTGGAGCCGCATCCCTACGTTGAGTGGTTTACGCTCAGAAAAGATCATTATCGCTTCGAGCTGGATCCCGGTGATGCGTGGGTGGTGCCCGATGAGGAGCGGAAGACGATCGATGCGGAAAGCCGACGCATTCGGGAGACCTTGGCCGATCACATAGCCGACCGGCCAAGGTCTGACGCTGATTCAGAGTGGGTTTAGCAGGATGTCAAAGCTATTTCGAACGGGACACCTCAGAATGTTCAAAAAGGCCGTCCAGCAAGGCCGCAACGAGGTCCGCGACGCGAAGAATAATGAGCGTCACGTCTGCGGACGGCGCGAGTCGGTGAGCGCCCAGTGTCTTAACGGCGAGGCGTAATCTTTTTCACCCACCCACCCTGAGCAGCCTGTGCTGCTCTTGCCCGGTAGTACGTTGAGCCGTTGAGCGATGCGAGAACGCCGCTGGCGCACTTTTTCAACATCCTGTTAGGGAGGGGTCAGTTCAAGTTGCGGTGGAGGACCCGGAAGTTCCGCCGCTTTTACGGCTGCTTCAATCTTTTTCTTGAGTACGCTGCGGTCTGCATCCTGCTTGGTTTTCCCCTCTCGCACATATTGTGGGACTTCACGGATATCCCAGACCAACCCCATCCACTCAAGCCCTTTCAGGCAGTAATAGGTCATATCGATTTCCCACCAATAGAAGCCTTGTCTTGTCGCGGCTGGATAATAGTGGTGGTTATTGTGCCAACCCTCTCCCATGGTAATCAGGGCCAGGAAGAAGTTGTTTCGGCTGTCGTCACCGGTCTCATATCGCTGTGAACCATAGACATGGGACAAGGAATTGATGGTACAGGTTCCATGAAACAGCGCCACAGTCGAGATAAAAAATCCCCAGATCAGCATCTGAGGACCGTTGGTGCCGAGTTCCGGTGCATAGGCTTCCAGGAGCTTGCCGAACCCGAACATGCCGAAGCCGGTAATGGTGGGAACAAGCACATCATACCGGTCGAGAAACCGAAGCTCCGGAAACTTCGCGAAATCGGCGATTCCCTTCAAGCGCGGAGCATAAAACGTTTGTGACATAATCCAACCCATGTGCGACCAGAGAAATCCTCCCTGGCGCGGGGAGTGGACATCTTCCGGCGTGTCGGAGGCGATGTGGTGATGACGATGATGTCCCGCCCACCACAAGGGGCCGCGTTGGGCACAGGAGCCGCCTAAGAGAGCAAAGAGAAACTGGACGGGCCGGGACGTTTTGAACGTGCGGTGCGAGAAGTAGCGGTGGTACCACCCGGTGATCGCAAACATCCGGACATAATAAAAAGCGACGGCGACGGCGACGGCAGTCCAACTCCAGCCGACCCAAATGACTCCCAAACACATCAGGTGTACGGCAAGGAAGGGGACGCTGCGAACCCAGTCTACCTTAGGAGGTCCCTCTACTTTTGTGTGTTCAAGGCCCGCCCAGGAATCAAACCAGCGAAGAAATGAGTATAAAAAGTCCTGGGCTTTGGTCGACTTCATCGTTTGCACGTCGGGCATACAATTCTTCTCCTCTAAGTCGGGGGATCGGCAACGTCACTGTGGTGGGATACAGGAAGCCGGAGTCCCGATTTCACTGATGGTTGTGCAGGATAGGCTAGAGCGTCATTATACAGAAAACATCACCAAAGTGAAACCTGATTTTTGGTGACCCTCGCCGTGTGATTGTACCGGACTGGCACCCGATGTCTACTCAATTAAATGAGTTTTCAGATTGGAGCGAACCTTGCCTGCCGTGTTTGACAGGGCTCCTCGCGCCTCACTAGAATGCCGCTACGATGAACGACCGATTCCTCCGAGCATGTCGTCGCGAACCCGTCGATTGTACGCCCGTGTGGTTTATGCGCCAGGCCGGACGGTACATGTCCGAGTACCGGACGTTGCGCGCCAAACATTCGATCCTCGAGATGTGCAAGACGCCCGAGCTTGCGGCCCAAGTGACCCTCCAGCCCATTAACCGATTTCCGTTGGATGCCGCCATTATTTTTGCCGACATCCTGCTGCCGTTGGAACCGATGGGGATCAGTCTTGAGTTTGCCGCGGGAGAGGGGCCCGTCATTCACAATCCGGTTCGTGACCGAGCGGCGGTAGATCACCTCAACGTGATCGAGGGCGACGAGCTGGAGTACGTGGCCGAGGCCATACGCCAAGCGCGTCATGCGCTCGACGGGCGAGTGCCGTTGATCGGCTTTGCCGGTGCGCCGTTCACGCTCGCGAGCTATGCCATTGAGGGTGGAGGCTCCCGCAACTATTTGCATACCAAACAGATGATGTATGGAGACCCTACCGCCTGGCATCGGCTCATGGACAAATTTGCTCGCGTACTCACCGGGTATCTCCGACGTCAGATCAGGGCCGGCGCACAGGCAATTCAACTCTTCGATAGTTGGGTCGGTTGCCTCTCGGCGGGAGACTATGCCGAATATGTGATGCCGCATGTGCAGCGGATTTTTGACGGGTTGAAGCGGGAAGGAGTGCCGATGATTCATTTCGGCACCGGCACGACCGCCATTCTTCGGCAGATGCGTGAGGCGGGTGGTGATGTCATCGGGATCGACTGGCGGGTTCATCTGGACGAGGCATGGACCATGGTCGGACACGATCGTGCCGTGCAGGGCAACCTGGACCCGCTCGTGCTCTTTGCGCCGCTCCACGAAATCGAACGCCGCGTGGAGGATATCTTGCGCCGGGCCGGCGGGCGCCCTGGGCACATCTTTAACCTCGGGCACGGCATACTGCCTACGACGCCTGTCGATCATGTGGCCGCGACGATCGACATGGTCCACAAGCTCAGCCAACGGTGAGAGATGTGAATGCTCCTCGTGAAGCGTATCTCGCCATGCAGGATAAGGTTGCAGGTCTGGTTCAGATGTACGCGATAGTTGCTTCCCGAACTCAAACTCAAAACCGCTCCGCGTCTCGCGCTTCATGAGAGACACGATACGAATGGCGTAGAACGATGGCAGATGTGACGCGTCATACCGCTGTGCTGCTCATGGCCATGGGCGGACCCGATTGCCTGGAGAACGTCGAACCGTTTTTGCGCGATGTTCGCGGAGGCCGACCGACGCCGCCCGAGCTGGTGGAGGAGATTCGTGAACGGTATCGCGTGACCGGAGGAAAATCGCCGGCCGTCGGCATTACGCGATCGGTTGCGAAAAAACTGGAGCAGCAGCTGAATGAATCGGGTGAAGGCCGATACAGAGTCTATGTTGGTTTGCGGCATTGGCATCCCTTTATCAAAGAGACCTATGCCGAGCTATTGAAAGAATCCCCGGACCAGATCATCGGAGTCTGCATGGCCCCGCAACAGTCCTCGCTGAGCACCGGTGCCTATCGAAAGAAAGTGGAAGAAGCCCGTACTGAATTGGGAGACCGAACGAGTCTCACCTATGTCGGCAGCTGGCATCGGCATCCTCGGCTGGTCGCCGCGATCGTTGACAACATTCGGGAAGGCCTCCTGGCGTTTCCCGTCGATGTGCGGGCATCGGTGCCCGTGCTGTTTACCGCCCATAGTTTGCCGGAACGCATCGTGACGCTTAAAGATGCTTATCCCGACGAAGTGAAGGGGACGGTCGGTGCGGTGAAACAATTTCTGGGTCATCGACCGACTTACTTCGCCTATCAAAGTCAGGGGCGATCAAGCGAGCCGTGGCTTGGCCCAACCGTCGAAGCCACGCTGGAGGCCATCCATGAGGCGGGATATCGGCATGTGCTGGTCGCGCCCATCGGATTTATCTGTGACCATGTGGAAACGCTCTTCGATATCGATATTGAGCTCAAGCAGTTGGCCGCCCGTAAAGGTATGCACCTCGCGCGTATCGCCATGCTGAATGACTCTACGGCGCTTCTCGAAACGTTGCGCGACGTGTTGGCGGCACACGAATTATCCCTCTGCATTCAGTCGTGACTCGACCACGTACAGTCGTGATTGTGGGCGGCGGTATTTCCGGCCTGGCCACTGCGTTTGCACTTCACGAACGGGCGACAAAGATCGGTCTCTCTCTTCGCTGCACCGTCCTCGAAGCCGGTCCATCATGGGGGGGAAAGATTGTCACGCACCGGGTCGGCGACATTGTGACGGAAGCCGGACCGGACTCCTTCCTTTCCCAAAAACAGGCGGGCCTCGATCTCTGCATGAAGCTTGGCCTCACCGATCAACTCATCAATACCAATGACACAGGTAAGAAGGCTTGTGTGCTGTATCGAGGACGGCTGCATGACTTACCTGAAGGGTTGCTCTCTTTCGTTCCGAAACAACTGGGGTCTTTTTTTCGGAGCGGTCTGCTGACCTGGGCAGGATTGGCTCGTATGGGTCTTGAGATGACTGTTCCACCAGGCTCCCCGAGAGGCGATGAATCGTTGGCCGCTTTTCTGAGACGTCGGTTTGGGACACAGGCCTTTGAGCGGGTTCTGGAACCACTGATGGCCGGAATTTACGCCGGGGACGCCGAGCACATGAGTCTGCGCGCCACGTTTCCGAGATTTTTTGAACTGGAACAACAGTATGGCAGCATTGTGCGGGGCATGATGGCCGCAAAGAAAGCCGCTTCGCCGGCTTTGGGGGAGCATCCAAGGCGTACGATGTTCATCAGTTTGAAGAATGGACTCGGTGATCTGGTCACGGCCTTGACACAACAGTTGGCGAAGCAGGGGGTCGAGCTTCGATCCGGTTACCGGGTGGAGGCCCTTCGAGTGAGGTCACACGAGTTGGGCCGGTGGATGTACGATCTCATCCTTCACGATGGATCGGCGCATTCCGCAGAAAGCGTCGTCCTTGCGACACCGGCGTATGTGTCGGCGGAACTGTTGCGACCGCTGACCCCGATAGCCGGCGGACTGTTGGACATGATTCCCTATGCCTCAACTGCCACCATTGCGATGGCGTTTCCGCGGAGCTTGACGCGTGCGATCGACGGATTCGGGTTTATCGTGCCGCGAACGGAACAGCGGCATTTAATCGCCGCTACGTGGACCTCGCTGAAGTGGCCGCATCGCGCTCCGGCGGATCAGCTGTTGGTGCGGTGCTATGTCGGTGGAGTGGGCCGGGAAGACATCCTGCAGCTGGATGATGAGACGCTGACCAAAACCGTCAGGGAGGAACTCGCCGCTGTGTGCGGCATCAGGGTGGAACCCGATTATACCGAAGTGAATCGATGGTGGAAGGCGATGCCGCAATACACCCTGGGCCATCTGGATCGATTGGCGGAACTTGAGACCGCCGTGAGCCGCTATCCCGGGCTTATTCTTACAGGCGCGGGTTATCGCGGAGTCGGCATTCCCGACTGCATTCGCGACGGCGCATCGGCGGCCGAACGAGTTTTGCGGGATCTTGTCGGGGGCACCAGTATGGCGTCGCGATCGGGTGGAAGCATAGCTCCGGGCTAACGTCCTACTCTGCGCAGTGATCGTCAGAGATACATCCAGGCTCGAGTCAGCGGGAGTTCGGTCGGGCCGCCGGCTTCCTGGCGGCTGGCCAGCACCTGATAGACGTTCAACCAGCCTTGCGAAAAAGCGAGCGACGAACCTGCCAAATAGGTCCGCCAGACACGTAATGTCCGTTCGCCGACCAATTGACGCGCAGCGCTTAGATGGTCTTCAAGCCTGTGCGACCACTGCGCCAGTGTCCGAGCGTAATGCGGCCGTAGACTTTCGACGTCATAGACCTCAAAATTCTGTCTCGCCATCTCTCGGATGACCGAATGGAGATGGGGCAGTTCGGTATGCGGGAACACATACTTGTTCATAAACTCGCTCACTCCGGAGCCCACCGTGCGCCCGTCCGCATCCGGTGAGGTGATACCGTGGTTCATAAACAGCCCTCGATCGCGCAGCAGGCGCCGTACGATGCCGAAGTAGACCGGAAAATTCTTTAGGCCGACATGTTCAAACATGCCGATGCTTGAAATCTTGTCGAATGCGCCTTCGCCGAACCGTTCCGGTGCGTCTCGGTAGTCGAGCAGGACGGCTTCAACCTTCCCTTCCAGCCGCGCGTCCCTGATACGTTCTTGAGCGATGCCCAGTTGGTTCGTCGACAGGGTGATACCGACCGCTCGCACGCCGTAGTGTTGTGCGGCGTACAGGATCAGACCGCCCCACCCGCAACCGATATCGAGGAATCGCTCGCCCGGCTGAAGTCGAAGTTTGCGGCAGATGTGATCGAGCTTGGCCTCCTGCGCGGCGTCGATCGTTTCCTCACCGGTGCGGAAATATGCGCAGGAATAGACCATCCGCCGGTCGAGCCAGAGCCGATAGAAGTCGTTGCCGACGTCGTAGTGGTGTTTGATATCGTCGAAGTCTCGCTGAGGCGTATGACGAGTTTCAGATGCGGAGATCCGATCCGTGGGAGGAGCGCCGCCGGCTGCTACCAGGCGCTCCGCACTTGCGATCACGGCCATGATGTCGCCGTCGATATCGATACGTCCATGGACAAATGCTTCGCCGAGCGCTCCAAGCGTCGGATGGGTGAACACCGGCAATAAGTCGGGGTCGCGTATCGCCATGACGACGCGAGGTTCTTGGCCGAAATTGAGACGTGAACCGTCGGGAAGAACCAGGTCGAGCGGTTGGCCGCCGTTCGCTCGAACTCTGTCGGCCAGTTTTTGGATTCGATGGCTGATGGCCTTAGTGACGATCTTACGGGTGGTCCGAGCCAGCAGTCCGATCTGAGACATGATGACCTCCTACGGGAGTTTCAGAACTTTGCTGCAGAATGTGTGCCGATCAACGCCGTCGCGTTAGAGCCCGTACATTCTCCAGTGAACTCGGTTCAGCGAGCGCCTGACGCTCGGAGATTCCCAGAAGCATCATCTTTCCTATCTCCGCTTATCGCCCTCACTTGGTGCTTGTCAAGAGGTCTGTAAGAGTGTGCTGTGCGCAGAGACGCAGGCTGTACCATAGCGAATCGCATGCCAGGCCGATTCGCTGAAATTCAAATAGGTCACCTGGCTGAAACAACAGGGTTTTGATGAAGGTCCCGCACATGAGACGGGACAACCAGGGGTGTCTTGCGACAGACTGTCTAATGACCCGTCACTGTCACGTTATGGGAGGATAATGGCCTGCTCCGGGTAACCGAGTTCCTTGAGCGTGGTTTCAAGGGTGTCGACCATCGGCGGCGGTCCGCAGAGGAAAATGCAGGTGTCGGGAGCAGGAGCGGGGAGATGGCGCCGGAGAATGTCAGAGGTGACGCGCCCGGTGCTTCCCGTCCATCCGTGAGGCGGCTGTTCCAACACGAGGTGGCAATGAAAACTCGGATAGATCCGGGCATTGCGTTCCCACTCCTGTCGGAAGATGATGTCCGATTCCGTTTTGTTGGCAAAGATCAAGAATAATTCCGCATCGACCTTGGTGGTCAGAATCCAGCGAATGATGGAAATCATCGGCGTAATCCCGGTGCCGCCTGCCAGGAATCCCACGCGCTTTGCCATTCCATCGACCCAATGTCCACCAGTATTCGGCCCGCTCATCAACACGGTATCTCCGATCCGCTGATCGTGCAGGTACTTGGAGATGGAACCGGCGCCGTACCGCTTGACGGTGAGATCGAAGAATCCCGTGACGCCGACCAGCGACGATGGGGTGTACGGCCGTTTTACAACTTTGCCGTTGATCGTCGCATGGACGTAGAGAAAATCACCGGGTAGCATGTCCAGCGTTGCATCAGCGGGAAGCTCGAAACGAAAGGTCTTCGTGTCGTGGGTGTCCGTTTCGATGTGGATTAATTTATATGGAGTAGGCGTTTTGGTCTTGACGCGGGTTACCGTCTCCATGGTGGAACGCATCATACGAGGTCAAATCAACTGGCGCAAGAGAACCTTTTCCGATACGTGCGGCCGAAACTCTTGCATCTCTCTGGCATCTCGCCTCATACTTTTCCCATGCTGAATTCAGCGGATCCATCTCCCCCTCTTCAGAATCTTGAAACCGATGTCGCCTTGCGCGCGATTCTCGAAGGCACTGCAACGGAAACGGGGCAGCGGTTTTTTGAGGCTCTGGTCCAGAATCTCGCCAAGGCACTCGGCACGCACGGAGCCTGGGTCACGGAATATTTCCCCGAGACGCGGCGGCTTCGAGCCCTCGCCTTCTGGATGGAAGGCCAGTGGGTCAAGGACTATGAAGTCGACATTACCGGCTCCCCCTGTGAACAGGTGATTGATACGCAGCGACTCGTCCATTTCCCCGACCGATTATTCGAGCTCTATCCGAGTGACCCGGACGTGGTGGCGACCGGCGCGGTGAGCTATATGGGCGTCCCCCTTAAAAATACGGACGGTCAGATTTTGGGGCATATGGCGGTCATCGACCGGCGTCCGATTCCGGAGGAACCGCGGGTCCACGCGATTTTTCAAATCTTCGCTGCACGGGCGGCGGCGGAACTCCAACGCTTAAAGGCCGAAGCCGAGGTCCACGAACGGGAGGAAAGGGTCGGCCGGCTTCTCAGTAGCGCCATGGATGCGATCATTGAGCTGGATGACCAGCTCCGAATCGCCCGCGTCAATCCGGCCACGGAGAAAGTATTCCAATGCCGGTCCGAGAACATGGTGGGCCAGGACTTCCGGCGCTTCATCATTCCCGTCGATGCGGACCGTCTGGCCTCCCTTATCGCGGACCTGGACGGTCGTCCCGAGGGGCAGCAGTCGCGCTGGATACCGGGTGGCCTGACCGCCCGTTGTCCTGAAGGCGACTCGTTTCCAGCCGAAGCCACCCTCTCCCGTTTCGAGCTGCATCGTCGGAAATTCACAACTTTGATCCTTCGAAACGTGCATGATCGTGTGGAGGCTGAGCAGAAAATTCAATCGCTGACCGCGGAAACCGAGCTGCTGCGGGAAGAACTGCAGGCGCTGCATCAGGACGGCGCCCTGATCGGAGAGAGTCAAGCTCTCAAAGAAGCGTTCCGCGATATCACCCAAGTCGCGGGAACCGACACCACGGTCCTGATTATGGGCGAGACCGGCACCGGCAAGGAACTGGTCGCGCGCGCCATCCATACCGCCGGCCCCCGACGCCAACGACCGTTGGTGACCGTCAATTGCGCTGCCATTCCCGCCACGCTTATCGAGAGTGAGTTCTTCGGCCACGAACCCGGGGCCTTTACCGGGGCCACCAAGAAGCGGGAAGGCCGGTTTGCTTTGGCCGACAAGGGGACCATCTTTCTTGATGAAATCGGCGAATTACCGCTTGAGTTACAGGCGAAATTACTTCGTGTGCTGCAAGAGGGGGAGTTCGACCCGGTCGGCAGTTCGAGGACCAGGAAAGTCGACGTACGGGTGCTGGCCGCGACCAATCGCAATCTTGCCGCAGCGGTCAAGCAAGGTATCTTCCGTGAGGACCTCTATTATCGGCTCAATGTGTTTCCGATCCGGCTACCGCCCTTACGAGAACGCGGCGAGGATGTAGTGCGTCTGGCCTCTGTCTTTGCCCAGCGGTTCGCCATAAAAATGGGACGGAGGCTTTCGCCGTTGACTGCTGGCGACGCTCATCGGCTTCAAACCTATCATTGGCCGGGGAACGTGCGCGAGCTGCAAAATGTCATCGAGCGGGCCGTGATCACGGCCACCGATGGCCGGTTGAATCTGGATCGCGCATTACCCGAACCTCTAATACAAGCGTCTCGAGGCGATAAGATCGGTGAATCAACGTCAGGGGCGATTCGCACTGCGAAAGAGCTGGAAGAACTGGAGCGCGCCAATATCCTCCGAGCCTTAGAGACCACGAAGTGGAAAGTTTCGGGTGAACATGGTGCGGCGAAACTGCTGGGCATCAATGCCTCTACCCTTTCATCCCGTATGAGAGCGCTTAAGATTCAAAAACCTGCCATAAGTTGATCGAGAAGTCATTTCAAAGCCTGTGAACCGAGTAAAATCCTCGCCATGACCGCTCTTGCTGAAAGAAGGACTGGTTTGGCACCTTCCGCGCTTGACGATCCGGTATGATCGCTGATGGACACTTAGAGCAAGTTTTTTCATCTCGCGTGCGATCTGTGCACTTCGAAGCATCAACGACGATTGCCTGGTTCAGCCCCCAATGCACCAACAAATCGGTTGTTCGGGCACACCCACGTGACGTGACCGCTGCGCTTGAATTCGCCGGGTCTGCACCAATTCAAGTAGATGGAATCCTATAGAGAAGAGAACGCTGAATGTCCCGATTGTTTGGCGACGAACGACCATGATCGATTCGCTGTGTTGAGACAGAGCTTCTACTTCCCTGATCCCCACACCAGTCCTTCTTGCGCCATTCTTCTTTGTGAATTCTCGCAAATGCATTTGTGAGATCTCGCGAGTCGTGAAATCTCATGAGGCGGACTCACTCGCCATCAGCTCTCTAACCTCTGAAAAACATTTACGAAGGTTGATTCTTGAGGCCTGGCATCAATGCTGCTGTAGGGACTCGGCATCGGGGTCATTCACTAACCGCAAAGGGCAAGCGATGCAAAGGATTCATGATTTCGGCTGGTGGTACTGGTTGGTGACAGTGGGACTGCTGGGAGCCGGCCTCACCGGATGGCCGACTGGAATCTTCCTGGCAATGGCCCTGTGTGCCGTCCAGATCGCTCATGTGATGCGGCTCACGCGGGATGTCGCCGCCTTTCCCGTGCAGGTCAGGGTCACTTACTTGGCCATGCTGATTGCAGGATTGTGGGAACCGTTGCAGTGGATCCACTGGTTGCAACTGGCAGGAACCTCGGCAAGGGTTCTGATTGGCTACTGTCTGCTGGCACGGGCTTTATCCCTGGCGCCATGGAATCGCTGGCAGCCCCTGTCGTTCGCATTAATCAAGCGGACCTTTTTCTCGCCTCAGGCGGCAGTGCCGCCCTGCGGAGAAGTGTTTCACCGGATGTCGCTCGAGCGGGTGTCGATATGAATTGGGAAGATTTCTGCCGGAATGCCGACCGGCTTTTGTTTCGGCAATGTCTCATTCACAAACATCATGCAGGAGGGAACCATATGTCACAGGCAACGATGAGCGGACTCATCAATGGGGTCGATGTGGGGAGGTTAGAACAGACGGTGCAAGCTGTTCAGCAGAATCCAAGCTTGGGGATTTCTCAATTCCGAGCCGTCAACCGCTGGATCAACGGGGGACACAATCGTTCAACGATCAAGGGCTTCTATGGCGCGGGCCAGGAAGATACGACCAGGATGAAGCCGTTTGTACTCGATGCAGACGAGCCGCATGTGTTGCTCGGAAAGGATCAGGGTGCGAATCCGGTGGAGTTCGTTCTCCATGCATTGGCCGCTTGTCTGACAACCTCGCTGGTCTATCATGCGGCGGCGCGCGGTATTCGGATCGAGTCGATCGAATCGAAACTGGAGGGCGACCTTGACTTGCAGGGATTCCTAGGACTCTCAGATCAAGTCCGGCATGGGTATAAACAGATTCGAGTCAACTTCACCATCAAGTCGGATGCGCCAGCAAAGGATCTAGAGGAACTGACCAAGTTCTCTCCGGTGTTCGACATCGTGTCTAATCCTGTGCCGGTATCCATCCAAATCGAAAAAGGCTAGGAACATGGGCCTGGGTGTGCTCGATGCACCCAGGCCTACCTCTCTGTTGATGGTTTGGAACCTCGCTTGGTAAAACAGATCAAGGGTTGAAAGTTTTTAGAAGCGAGGTTACATGGCTGATATAATCCTCTACCGCTGTGAAAGAGGCCTCAGCTTCCTGCTGCGAAGGAATTATGGCACCCGTTGAAGCTGTATGAGCAGGATGGCCATCAGCCAATGATTTATAGTCGTACAGCTGTCTAATATGGGCTGGTAAGGATGCGTACCCAATTATGGGTGCAAGCAATCCAAAGGGCTCAGTTTGGTAGCGGCGATCAGTCGGTGAATTCGTCGCGTTCTATGGCTCGATGGACGTTGCACTGTCTCGCATTCTTAGCATTACCTCTTGTCTTGGTTGCTGACAGATAATTTGGGATTAGTGCTGTGCTTGGTTTCTAGATTCGTGAGAACCGGTTGAGCCGCCATAATCTTATTTTCAACTGCTCGCGCCAACCATTGTCGCGCTTGCTCCGTATCCCTCGGCACTCCGCGTCCATACGCGTACATGACCCCTAGGACGTACATGGCTTGCCCGTTGCCGGTTTCCGCCAAGCGGTGCAGACCAGAAGCAGCTTTCTTGTACCAACTGACGGATTCCGGCGTCTGTCGTCCGTCGCGCCGTGCGTAATAGCGTCCGAGTCGATACTGGGCAAAGGCATCGCCTTGTTCGGCGAGGCGCGCGTCTAGATCCGGGTCGTGGATTGGTTTTGACGCCGGCAGAGTTGATGCCGATTTCTCACTAGCTGGATGTGTCTCGTTAGAATCGAGGGGAGGAGGGGTCGGACCGGAGGTTTTGGGCTTTACGTCTTGACCGGGATCGTCCTTTGTCGCGGGACCATTCGGATCAGGGCTCGCTGAAGCCGGGGGATTCTGGGGCTCGATCAGGCCTTCAGCCTGCGAGACCTGCGTAAGACTGAACTCGTTCTGATTCGATGGCGCGTCCGAGGCTGATTGTGGTTGGCCACATTTTTCAAGAGAACTGTTCCCGCTTTCCTGTCCGACACCAGGTTGACAGTTCGCCCTATCGTCGGAGGCGGGAGGCCATTGAGTCAGTATCGATGCACACCAGATCAGAGCGATGATGAACAAACCCCAACGAAGCAGTCGGCGTCTCAGGATCGTTCGATCGCTGGGCGGCACGAGGACGAGTCCGGGATAGCCTTTCTTGGCCATGCCTTCCCTCGAAGAACTTGGTCGCAGTATAGCAGTGTGTCGAAAAGCTGTCTGGGCTCTCCGGATATCCACGCCGCCGTAGCGGTCGGGAAACCACGAAGTTCTGACTGCTGAGTCTAACAGGCTCGTTTTTTGTCTTGTGTCAGTGGCCTGTCCGCCCTATAGATAGCCTCTTGTCGTCTCCAACTTCAAGCGCCTATAGTTGATCGGGGCGATACAGGGTTGATTGTAACGTAGAAAGCGGATCCACCATGCCATCCACTCATAACCCCTTCACCATCGTGGAGATCAACGGTCCATTTCGGGAGCCTCGAGAGCAGGTCTTTTCCTACGACTATTCCATTCAACGGTCCACCTGGGCGACACCCCACGGCGTGCGCATAAAGGTCTCCATACCGGATGAACTGGAGGTGCTCAAACGCCGTCTCTTCGGAATGGTCGGCGGCTCGCCCGGGCAGCAATTGATGATGAGTAACATGCTCTCCAAAGCGATTGCAGACAGGAAGATAGCGGTAGCCGAAGGGGAAGGGATGCTGAGCGAACGACGCGATATGATGCTGGCGCCGTTTATCGGGCCGCTGGCCCATCTATTCCCCAAGCTAGAAGCGTTGTTTGAAGCGGATCAATCCACTATCCGGGAAGAAGTAAGGAAGCGAGTGGGCATCTGACTCTTTGCAGAAAACGGTACCGGCCGATCGGTCAAAAGATTCGTTTGTAGTGTTTGGAATGGACGCCTGATTCGTCCGCAAAACCGAGCGATCCTTTGTCCGGGCTGCCGGTATCATTTAAGTCGATACGGTAATGGCCACGAACGTGTTCCATGGCCACCTCGAAGGGAACGGCGTTCGGGTACAGCGTTCCGGGCGCATGGGCTCCTCGAGCCAGCGTACGGATCGTTTCCGCCTCCGCGAGTTGCTTGTCTGAAAAGATGAAGATGTCGGCGACGGCGTGGTCACCCAGTTTGTGACCGGGGGTGGTCGACGGCAGCTGTTCACCGAGTGTGCCGTCCAGGCGTGCTTGTTTGAGGCGTTTCAACAGGGCGACAATCTGACTATCCGTGGCTTGAGAGGGAACGAGCAGCCCCAGGGTATTCATGTCCAGAAGGGTCGTCTGGATCTTGAACATGACCGGGGCGGCTTCCGGATCCTCGATGACCGAGACGGCGGGGCCTTCAGTTCCGGTCGCCTGTTTGTTCCTGGAACTGGGGACGATCAGGGCGACGAACAACCAAAGTCCGATGAGGATGCCGAATACCACGAGGAGCGGATGGGCCCCGGCACGTTTTCCCTCTTCGTAGGGTTCCTGATTCTTCGTCATGGAGCGAGATCTCCGACGCGCGGGGTGGTATTGTGTTGCGGTGTCTGTAACCGGCGCTTGGCCTCCTCCCATAGCTGGTCCATTTCGGCCAACGTCATGTCGATCATGGATCGCCCCTTCTCTGCGGCCAGTGCTTCCACCAGGTGAAAACGATCGACAAAACGGTTCGTGGCCCGACGAAGCGCGTCTTCAGGATTGGATTTGAGAAAGCGAGCCAGGTTGACCAGTGAGAACAGCAGATCACCCAATTCGCTCTCGACTTCCTCGCTTGGATCGGGCCGGTCGTACTCCGATTCCCTGCTTGCCCGACGCGGCGCCAGTGCCTCGCGCAGTTCTCCGATTTCTTCAGCCACCTTTCCCAGGATCTGGTCCAGCCCGGACTCGTTTTGAGGCCAATCGAAACCGACACGGGCGGCCCTCGCCTGAATCTGATACGCCCGTAGCAATGCCGGCAGGGTTTTCGGCACTCCGTCAAGAGCTGATTGTGCATTGCCGGCCGCTTCTCGCTCCGCTCGCTTGATGTCTTCCCATTGTGCCAGAACCTGCTCACTATTCGACACCTGTCCTGCCGGGTCGCCGGCATGGAATACGTGAGGGTGTCTGCGGATCAGTTTCGCGGCGAGCGTCTCCATGACATCTTCAATCGTAAAGTGATGGGCCTCAGCGGCGATCTGGCTATGAAACAGGACTTGTAAGAACACATCTCCGAGTTCTTCCCGAAGCTTGTGATAATTGCGCTGATCGATGGTCTCAATGACTTCGTACGTCTCTTCGAGAAGGTAAGGTTTCAGTGACTCGTGGGTCTGCTTGCGATCCCACGGACATCCGTTTTCAGCACGGAGCCTGGCCATTAGTTCAACAACTTTAGTAAACTGTGTCGACATGACGATGACCGTTTTTCCTTCTCTTTGGTCGGGCCGATACCGATACTGTGTCACTCTATACCGACCGTGACCGTCTCTTCAATCTCCGGCACGCTTGCGACCGAATAGACCCTATGGTAGGGTACCGGCAACGACTCTGAAAATTAGGGAAGAGAGGAGCATGGCGGAGGAGGAACAGGGTTTCATCATTCGCGATCGGCGGGCAAGCGGAGGGGCAGAGGCTGCTCCGACCACATCGCCGCCCTCGATGCCCGAGACATCGGCTGACCCATCTCACACTGCTCCGGTACCCCCCGTCACGTTCTCCTCTTTTGTCATCTCACTGGGCTCGTCGTCACTTATGCTCATGGGCGAACAACTGGATCCCCAGCAGGCATCGATGCCCGTCAACCTGCCCCAGGCAAAAGAAATCATCGATCTCTTGTCTGTCTTGGAAGACAAGACGAAAGGCAATCTGACCCCTGATGAGCAGACGGTCCTGCGAGACATGCTGTATGCGCTCCGCATGAAGTATGTCACGTTGGCATCACCGAAGTAGTATCCCATCTTTCGGCCATGCCTGCCGCGGTCTCTGGACGCTGCAAGTTGTGCGGCAAGCTTTGAGGCTGCCCTCTAAGTCGGCTATAGTGAGACGGGATTTTGTTCCCCCTTCTTATGTGTGCCCAGAGAGCGAGTGAATGCCAAAGTTCAATCGTCCCGCTGGTGCGTTTGAATCGACTTCCGAAGGGCTTGCGGAGGCTCAATCGGTAGTGATGGGCGGCCATGTACGTACAGCATCGGCTGATCTACCGAAAAAACCGGAGCGGAAGCCTCCCCATCTTCGCCCTGTTTGGATCGTGCTCATCCTCTTGGTCCCCTGCGTGGCTCTCACGCTGTATTACTCTCAAATTGTTGCGCCGGGATCCGAAGAGAGCGGCTTTTTCCTGCCCACGACCAGCTACGCACTGGTCCTTCTCTTGGTCAATTTGGACCTCATCGGCTTCGTGGTGTTGGTGCTCTTGTTGTCCAGGAATTTGATCAAGGCCTATTTCGAGCGTCGGCACCGTCTCGTTGGGTCAGGGTTTCGTACCAAGCTTATCGCCGCGTTTATCGGGTTCTCGTTGATCCCGACGCTGCTCCTGGCATTCGTCGCGAGCGGGCTGGTCAATAAGGCGGTTGATGTCTGGTTCAGCGAGCACATCGAAAAGGTGATGAAGGATTCGTACGAGGTGGCTCGCATGCAGCATGCGGGGCATGTGGCGCTCGCGGTCAACAGCGCGCGGGCCATTTCTCAGGAACTGTTCCGCGAAGACATGCTGGCCCCGGTCCAGCGCGATCTGTTGATCGCCGCGATGGCTCGGAAGCGTATGGAGTACGGCGTCGCCGGGATCGAAGTATTTTCCAGCAAGATGGAGACCCTTACCAAAGCCATTGATAGTGAAATTCCCTCCGGCGTGTTGGATCTTCCGATCAGTCAGTTGGTACTGCAAGTCATCAACGGCAAGCAAGAGTTTACCTCCGTTCAGGAGGCCCAGACGGGAAGGTTAGTGCGTGCCGCTATCCCGGTGGCCTCCGGAAGCCGGCGAGGCGAGTTAGAGGGAGTCGTGGTCGTCGAAACCTACGTCCCGGAATCCTTGTTGACCAAGATGGAAGGAATCGGTCGTCAATACACGGCGTACAAGCAAATCAAGGCGATGAAAAATCCGATTAAAGCCGGAGCATACCTGTTTGTTGCCGTCGTGGCGGTGCTGATTCTCTTCAGCGCGACCTGGTTCGGGTTCTATGTGGCCCGCGGCATCACCGTTCCGATTCAACGGCTGGCGGAAGCGACCGAAGCGGTGGCCCAGGGCGATCTATCGGTGCAGATCGATGCCAAGGCCACGGATGAAATCGGGACGCTGATCGAGTCGTTCAATCGGATGATCCAGGATCTGCAAGGCAGTAAATCGAAGCTTGAAGAGGCCAACCTGACGTTGTGGAATACCAATGTCGAGCTGGATCGCCGACGTGCCTATATCGAAACGGTCGTTGATACAATCGCCGCCGGCCTTTTATCAATCGATCGGAGCGGAACGATCACCACCTTCAACCCATCGGCCGAGCGCATCCTTGGGTTGACTGCCGACCGGTTCAGAGGGCGGTCGGCCAATGAGGTATTCAAGGAGTTTGGTCTCGACTCGTTCCAAACCGCCTACGACCGTATGCTGGCCGATGAGCGGGACGATTTGGACCTCGAAGCACAGTTGGATATTCAAGGGAAGCTGATCACGATCGGGCTAAAAGGTTCCCGTATGCGGGATGAGGCAAACAAAGATTTGGGGTTTGTGTTGGTCTTTGAAGATCTGACGGAGCTGATTAAGGCGCAGAAAGTTGCGGCTTGGCAGGAGGTCGCGAAGCGCGTCGCCCATGAAATCAAGAACCCTCTGACACCTATTCAATTATCGGCCCAACGATTACGCAAGAAGTTCTTCGAAAAGTCTCCTGACCTTGACCGGGTGTTCGATGATGCGACCAATGTCATCATCAATGAAGTCGGAAGCCTTAAAGAAATGCTCGACGAGTTCTCGAAATTCGCCCGCCTGCCTGCCCCGCAAATGACGCGGCAATCTCTGCACGATGTGGTACGGGAAGTGGCGACCCTCTATCGCGAGGCGCAGAAGGATATCGCGCTGATTGTGGACCTGGACGAGGATCTGCCGTCCATCAATTTCGACCGGGAACAATTGAGACGTGTGTTCGTCAATCTCTTCGACAACGCGGTTCAAGCGATGAATCAGAAAGGGCGGCTGTGGGTCGATACGAAGTATGATACAAAACGCCGTCGCGCGGTCGTCACCGTGGCGGATGAGGGGCCCGGCATCGCCCCCGAGGATCAGGAACGATTGTTTGTGCCTTATTTTACCCGTAAGAAGACGGGTACCGGGCTGGGATTGGCGATCGTCCGCCGGATTATCACCGATCATGAAGGACAGATTCATGTGGGGAACAATCATCCGAAGGGAGCCGTGTTTACATTCGATTTGCCGGTTTAGCCTCCATTATTCATGAACACTTCTGCTGCAATTGTGGATTCGCTGCTGCGACAAGCCTGGCTGCGAGCTTCACGCGACCAGCGGGCGGACTTGCCGCTCTTTCAGTCAACAGACTGTTTCAAGTCTGCTTCCCTTTCTCGCAGCTCCGCGCGCCAAGAC
>CAYXKP010000018.1:15709-40969 GCA_964465695.1 uncultured Nitrospira sp. | reverse complement strand
TTCTTGGCGATCTCGGCCCCCAGCATGGCATGCGGGCCCTCTTCTTCATGGCTGACCGCCTTGCCGATGTCATGGAGCAAGGCTCCCCGCCTGGCCAATCTGACATCGAGACCCAACTCCGACGCCATGATGCCGCAAATATACGACGCTTCACGGGCATGATAGAGGTTATTTTGCCCGTAGCTCGTTCGATACTTGAGACGCCCCAACACTTTGATCAACTCAGGATGAAAATCCGAGAGCCCCAGCTCAAAAATAATTTTCTCCGCCTCTTCATACATCAGCTTGTCGATGTCGACTTTGACCTTTTCGACGATCTCCTCGATGCGCGTGGGATGGATGCGCCCATCGTGCATCAGCCGTTCCAGCGACACCTTCGCGATCTCGCGCCGCAACGGATCAAATCCTGAGATAATGACGGCTTCAGGAGTTTCATCGATGATCAAATCAATGCCCGTCGCGGCTTCAAGAGCACGGATATTGCGCCCTTCACGGCCGATGATCCGCCCTTTCATGGCATCATTTGGAATCTGAACCACCGAAATCGTGGATTCCGATACATAGTCACGAACGACGCGTTGAATGGAAGTAGTAATAATCTCCCGCGCTTCTCGTTCGGCATTCTCACGGGCCTCTTCGATCGTTCGCTTGGCGATGCCTACGGCATCGAGTCTTGCTTGCGATTCCATTTCAAGAATCAACTGTTTCTTGGCTTCATCGGCCGTCATCCCGGCTACGCGTTCCAACGCCTCGCGATGTTCCCGTTCGGCCTTGGCGCAGGCTGACTCTTTAGCTGCGAGTCCTTCTTCCCTTTTTGCAAAATCCGCCTCGCGCTTGCGTGACTCATTTTCCCGCTTTTCCAGAGCGGCGAACTTTCCGTCGAGCCCGCCTTCTCGTTGGATCAGGCGCTTCTCCATCGCCGACAGTTCACCAAGCTTGGCTTTCTGCTCTTGTTCGAATTCGGACTTTGCCTTGAATACGAGATCCTTGGCTTCCAACTTGGCTTCTTTAAGAATATTCTCCGCTTCTCGTTGTGCATTTTGTACAACTTGCTTGGCCAAGTCATCTGCTTCAGCCTGTTTGGCACCCGTCATCCGCCGTCGCAGGAGCTCAAATACTCCTGCACCAACCACGGCACCGAAGATCACCGAAAGAATAATGTAAATAACGATTGCGGTAGAAATGGGAGTCACCCCCTTCTTGAAAGCAGTCAGATCACAATAAAGCTCCACCCTGGCACTTGCACCCATGCGCGAACCAAGTGGAGTGGTACAAACCGATGTGAGGTGAAGAAGAGATACGGAAGGGCCTTAGGAAACCGCGAATCGTCTTGTCTGGAAACGCAAGAGACCGTCAGGGTACGACCCCACACCCGGCACGTTTTGCTGTCCGCCCTTCCTCAGCTGTCGGCTTCTGGATATCAGCCTTAGGAGAGAGCCAGCTATTGAAACAGGTATGGAGGATGGATACTCGCTCTGGCCGTCAGGTATTTGCCGAATCGCCTCACGTTCAAAGATCGGCGGTCGCATGGCTGATTGCAGTCCCAGCCAAAACCCGACCCATATCATGAGCACCCACCGAGCCAACAATTCGTATCCCCTTCGGTAAACGTTCTCTTTAGTTCTTGGCATTCATTTCCAGATGGGTAATGACGACGACGTCACTCTTCCCTACTCATTCCCCAATCTCCACCGTCACATAAGTGCATAATAACAAAGGGACTCTTGGAAAGCAACAAACCGCCGCCTACCGGAAGAGCGATGTGGGCATCTGTTCATCGATTGATTCCATCAACGTCACCATCCGTCGTTCCACATCGGCTTCGCCTTGGACCCTCTTTTTCTCAGACTCAAACAGCTGATGGGCCAGGTTAATTGCCGTCAGCACCGCCAACTTCGATGGAGTCGTCGTCTTCATCCCTTCCGCCAGATGTTTCATATGATCGTCGACAAAATGGGCCAGCCGCCGGATATAGGCATCATCGCCCTCTCCCGTAATCGCGTACCGTTGACCATAAATTTCGACATCAATGGTCTTAGTCAATGGCCACCTCCTTCGGATCCTCGACACATTCAAGCAGCTCCATCTCATTCATGACCTTTTCGATTCGCGCCTTGATGTCCATCCGTTCCTTTTCCCATCTGCGATTCATATCATCCTGCGCAGCTAATCTCTGGTGAGCCGTCTTAAGCTCCTCCTCCAATACCGCATTCTTCCGTTTGAGCTCTTGGACGAGCTTCACCAAGTCACGAATTCGGGTTTCCAATGCATCAAGTCGGTCCAACGCCATAATCAACCCCTCTTCATCATTGTCCCTATGGATTGTGGCGCACTATAAAAACTTCACAAAACCTTGTCAAGAAACGGTCTTTTGAACTCCCGCTAGACGGAGATATTCCTTGTAGCTGCGCAGTACACGTTTGACGTATTGCCTGGTCTCCTGATACTGGATCAACTCGACGAATTCGTCCTCGCTGCGGCCTTGAAACGTTGCCGCCCACGTTGCCACCGCGATCGGACCGGCATTATATGCGGCGATCGTGTGGACGAGGTTGCCTCCAAACTGGGCAAACAATTGCTCCACATATCGAGCCCCGATGCGGATATTCGTCTCTTGATCGAACAGATCTTCTCGGGATAGGCTTGGAAGACGATGCTGTTGCGCCACGGCGTTGGCGGTGGCGGGCATGACCTGCATCAATCCGATCGCGCCCACGCGAGACACCGCCCTCCGATCATATTGACTCTCCTCCCGTATGATGGCTGCGACAAGAAATGGGTCCACTCCGTTCGCTCCCGACATTTTAATCGTGGGAATCAATCCGGTGGGATAGGCTACGCTCCAAAGTCCATCCGCAACCACTCCGCCGGTTCGCTCCAGCTTTTCACGGAATCGAGACCGCACCAGGCGTAAGGCGTGATGATAGGCGCCCACTTCACTCAACATTATCGATAACGCCGCCAATACATCGGGGTCACGGCTATATCGATCTGTCAACGCACCCAGCTCTCGAGCGGCATCTTGCTCAAGACCCAGCGTCCTAAGTTCCATGGCCCGCCGGTATGCCGGCAGTAGTTCGATCTGCATTCGACTTCTTGTCTCATTGTCCTGAATCGACGTTTGGCTTACCTCTGCGGCAGGCTGGATGGATGAGGTGACGACGACCGAACTTACTTGTTTTGTCTGCCCGGAAACCGACATGCCGGTTTGTTCGCGCGCCAACTGGCAATAGTAGGTATACGGAAACCGGTGGCAGAGGAGCGCAAACGTTTCTTTTGACTTCGCACTCTCCACATGCGCGTAGGAACGGGCAATCCAGTAGAGGGCTTGCGGCTCTAGCTCGCTGTCTTTCTGATCGATGATCTGCTGCCACACGCTGATCGCCTCCTGATAACGAGCCGCCCGGTAGAGCACCCATCCTTCCCGCCACTGCGCTTCCGCTCGTTGAGAAGCCGGTTCTCCGAACTTGGCCACCAGGCGGTACCTCGCAATCGCCTCGTCGAACCGTGTCTCATCCTCCAGCCAGATCCCGGCAAATAAATTAATCTGCCCCTTCTGTTCCGGAGTCAGCGTTCGTTTAGGAAGTGTTCGGCAGAGATCCAGTAACTTCTCCCCCTGTCCCTGCCGGAGATAGACTCTTCCCAACCATACGCTCGCTTCATCAGCCCGAGGCCCGGATTCAGCGGTCAGCGCATAAAAGGTGTCGCGTGCCTGATCGTACAGCTTCAAACGAACTTGAGCGATGCCCAACTTGAGTTTGGCTTCCACGCGGTGTGGTGAAGAGGAGTCTTGCGCCAAGAACTTTTTCAATTCCTCGATGGCTTCCGCGTGGAACGACTGCCCTAGAAAAGCCTGCGCACGCTCGTAATGCGCATCAGGCGCCGCTGTCCACGGCACGCCTCCGATGTTGCTTCTCAGCAGAGTCTCGGCTTCCTTCGCTTCTTTCGTCTGTGGATATTTGACCCACAGCTGCTTCAGCGTTTCTCGACCTTCCGTCAATTGATTGTCTCGAAGATAACAAGACGCCAACCGCAACCATGCCTGAGCGATCTGCGGATCCTTATCATTTGCGTTGACCGCCTTGACGAACCAGGCCACGGACTCGGGACAACTGGACGCCTGATACCAGGCTTCCCCTGCACGGAGCGCCACTTGATTGAGAAGAGTGGAATCGGGGGCCGCCTGCGGCACTCCTTCAAACATACTGGCCGCCTCTTTCGCATCCCCTAAGCGCAGCAGCGCCTCACCGATCCAGAATCGAATATAATCGTCGAGCACCGGAAAGTCCCGTTGTGCGGCTCGGAGGTACGGCAGAGCGCCTGCGGGATTCCGCTCGATCAGAATGACCCCGGACAGTAACCCGGCACGTTTGTCCCACAGCGTAGCGGGAAACGCCTCCATGACCCTTCGGAGACGTTCCAGCTTAAGCGCCACCACTTGATCTTTCGTCAATGCGTGACCCAGCCGCTCTTTCGGCCAGACCGCGGAAACAAAACACTCCTCCGCCGTCGTACAGCCATTGACCGCCGCTTGTTCCAACGTCTCGGTCTGCGCCGTATGTCCGTCCGAGAGGAAACCTCCGGGCGAAAGCACCAGGCAGGTGGCGACCGCCAGCCTGGTGCCACCGATGGATCGATACTTGCGACGGGTCTTCATGGCGGCTCTCATCCGCGTTCATTATATACAGAGACGCCTGCAATGGAAGAAGTTTCAGGACCCGGCGGCGGCATGGCCGTATGCGGCATGGCTTCCGCTATGGTAGGCTCCTCGTGGTGAGGATGATATGACCGACTTGCCAATGGCTCTTTCTGGTACCGTGACGACGCTCTTGGCTCTCGCCGAACCGCAGATGGTGAAGTTTGTCCGCGCGCAAGGCTGGCCGAACTATCGGGCCACCCAGATCCTGCGTTGGCTCTACCAACGACGCTTACGAGCTATCCCCGACATGACCGATCTGCCCGCGCACGATCGCAAGGCGCTGGCTCGGTCCGCCGCAATCGGGCGTTCGACCCAGGTCACGGTCTTGCGGTCCCTGGACGGAACGCGCAAATTGCTGTTGACTCTCGACGACGGCCTGTCGATTGAAGCGGTGCTGATCCCGGATGCGGATCGGTTGACGCTCTGTGTCTCAACTCAGGTCGGTTGCATGTTGGATTGCCGCTTCTGTTTGACCGGACGAATGGGGCTCAGACGCAACCTCAAGCTGAACGAAATCATCGATCAAATCCTGACCGCACAGGATTTGCTCGATCCCGGGGAACGGCTCACCAATCTCGTCTTTATGGGGATGGGAGAACCGCTGGCCAATCTGGACACGCTCAAAGCGGCGATCACTGGTCTGACCAACCAACTCTGGGGTCTTGGGTGGTCTCCAAGGCGAGTGACCGTGTCGACAGCTGGTCTGGCATCCCGTCTACCGGAAGTTGCGGCACTTGGGGTGAATCTCGCCATCTCGCTCAACGCCACCACTGAGGAGCAGCGGCGAGAGCTGATGCCGGCCGTGAGCGAAATCGCTCCACTGAAATCCCTCTTGGCTGCCTGTCGCCTCTGTCCGCTCAGCTCTCACCAACGATTGACCTTCGAATACGTGTTACTGGGCGGCGTCAACGATCATGCGTCTGATGCGCGACGATTGGCGGGATTACTGAGAGCCATGCGGTGTAAGGTCAACTTGATTCCGTTCAATGAATTTCCAGGCAGCTCTTTTCGTCGCCCGTCTGACCGTGTAGTTCTGGAGTTTCAATCCATACTCCGTGACGCCGGTCTCGATGCGTTTGTTCGAAAGAGCCGTGGACGAGACGTGCTCGGCGCTTGCGGACAACTTGGAGAGCTTCCCGGCAACCGACCCTCCGTTACCTTGACACCCATCGAAACACGTTGCTAGCATGATTAATTCTACCGTCATCATGATCATACGGACTATCCAGTCTCATCGGCGCATCAATTTCCTGGCAGTCTTAGCGGCGCTTTTCGTCCTAGGCGCCACCCCGATTTCGCACGGAGCAGAACCGAACGAGTACATCCTTTCCAACGGCATGAAAGTATTGCTCGTCGAGGTGCCCAAGGCTCCGGTCGCCACAGTGCAGGTATGGTACAAGGTCGGTTCCCGCAACGAAGTCATGGGCCGGGCCGGACTTTCACATATGCTTGAGCACATGATGTTCAAAGGCACGGCGAGATATCCGAAGGGCTCATTTTCCCGAATCGTCAGAAAAAACGGCGGGATTGACAACGCGTTTACCGGACAAGATTTCACCGCCTACTTTGAGAACCTTGCCGCAGATCGTGTCGGACTGGCTCTTGAACTGGAGGCCGATCGGATGCAGGGCCTTACCCTAGATCACGGCGAATTTCAGACCGAGCGCGACGTCGTGAAAGAAGAACGCCGCCTCAGATCCGAGGACGATCCACAAGGGGCGCTGGTGGAGGCGCTGTTTGCCCATGCCTTCCTGAGCCACCCCTACCATTGGCCCGTCATCGGCTGGTTCGCGGATCTCGATGCGATGTCTCTCGAAGACTTACAACGTCATTACGACACATTCTACTCACCGAACAATGCCACTCTTGTGGTCGTAGGGGATATCAAGGTCGAGTCTTTACTTCCGACGATCAAACGTCTCTTTGAGCCGATTCCCAGAGGCCCTTCGCCCAAGCAAACCCTGCCACCGGAACCGGAACAGCGGGGCGAACGCCGTTTTATCCTGAAACGGGAAGCCCAGGTCCCCTTTGTCATGATGGGATTTCGCGTGCCGAATTATTCGAACGAAGACTCGTATGCTCTCGACATCCTCGAATCGATCCTGTCTCGCGGGAAAAGCTCCCGCCTCTACCAGAGCTTGGTCTACGAACAGAAGAATTCGTTGGCCGTCGGAGCCGAGTACAGTCTGCTGCAGACGGATCCCGGCCTGTTTTATTTTTATTCATTGGTCAATCCCAGCGCGAAAGTCGAAGGAGTAGAAGAAGCCATCCAGCGCGAGATCATTCGTCTTCAGAATGAGCCGCCATCCGAGCTTGAGCTTCAGCGGGCCAAGAACCAAGTTGAGGCGGCACGCGTTTTTGAACAAGACTCGAATTTCCGGCATGCCATGTTGATGGGACAAGCGGAATCCGTCGGCGCCGGCTGGCGGCGCATCGATCAATTTGTGGAACGTATCCGTGCTGTAACGGCGAAGGACATCCAGCGTGTTGCGAAGCAATATCTCACTCAAGACAATCGGACCGTCGGAATTCTCATTCCTATACCTTCTTCCTCATCAGAACCGGCCCATACAGCCGTTCATGATGGGAAGTCATAAGAAACATCATGCTGACAGAGCCACGAGCCCGGAACAGCCATTCTGCCGCCTCTCGATCCATTCGGCGGTGGTCAGTGACCGGCATGGCGGTGTTGGCCCTATGGGGATTGTGCGTGGCGAGGTCGGTGCATGCCGCCGACATTTCTCCCACGAGGTTCGCCACCCCGAATGGGATGGTTGTTCTCGTACTGGAACAACATTTTCTTCCCATCGTTGAAATCCATGCCCTCATCAAGACCGGCTCGGCGCAGGACCCTCCGGATAAGGCCGGCCTGGCGAACTTAGTGGCCGGCCTTCTCGATGAAGGCACGACAACCAGATCATCCAGACAGCTGGCCGAACAAATCGACTTTGTCGGTGGGTCATTGGGTGTTCAGGCCGGCGAAGATTTCACGACCGCATCGGCGCGTACGTTGAAGAAAGACATCGAACTTGGATTCACGCTCCTCGCCGATATTCTTCAGCGCCCCGCTTTTCCCAAACAAGAGTTCGAACGAGTGCGATCGCAGATCCTCGGTGAAATTGCCAGTGATAATGACGATCCCGGGCATGTCGCCATGAAGGCCTTCAATCAGCTGGTTTTTCAAAATCATCCCTACCGCTGGCCGGTGAACGGGACGGAGGAAACTTTGGGCAAGATCACCTTGGCGGACGTGCAGAACTTCTACGCCAAAGAATATCTTCCCAATCAAGTGATCCTGACCGTCGTCGGTGATGTCACCGTGGAGCAAGCGACGGCGCTCGTCCAGACCCATTTCGGGACGTGGAAGAAAGGGGTAGTGCCGCCTCGGACGGTGAAGAAGCAGGCTGTCATCGACAAAAAAGTCGTGCAGCTCATCGAAAAAGATCTCACACAATCAACCATCGTGATCGGTCACGCCGGCATCAGTCGGACCAACCCTGATTTCTATGCCGTCACCGTCATGAATCATGTTTTAGGAGCCGGGGGATTTTCGTCGCGGCTCATGGATGCCATTCGAGACAAGCAGGGGCTTGCCTACGGCATTACCAGTCATTACGATGCCCGATTGATGCCGGGTTCTTTCTGGATCAACCTCCAGACCCGCACAGAAACCACCAATCAGGCCGTCACCGGCGTCTTGGCCGAAATGAAGGCCATCCGAGAGGCTCCGGTCAGCGATCAGGAATTGGCCGATGCGAAGGCTTTTTTGATGGGCAGCTTCCCCTTACGTCTAGATTCTACGGCGAAGCTCGCTCAGGTTCTGGCACAAGTTGAATTGTATGGGTTGGGGTTCGATTACTTCAGTCAGTACCCCAAATGGATCGACCGAGTGACGAAAGAGGACGTGCTCCGCGTGGCAAAACAGTACCTGGATCCTCAGCACTACGCGCTCGTCGTGGTCGGCAATATCGCGAAAGCCAAAATACGCCACTAGAATTGCGGACAGTCTCCATGAGGCAACCGTCCACTCTTCAACAGAAACTCGATCGGCTTCGAGCTCTGCTGACCGAAATGGGATCGGTCCTCGTGGCCTATTCCGGTGGGATCGACAGCACGTTCGTTCTGAAAGTCGCACATGACCAACTCCGCGAAAAGGCGGTCGGGGTCACGGCCATCTCGCCGACGTTTCCAGCTCTTGAATTGGAAGATGCCGAACGGGTCGCTCAGGAAATCGGCGTCCGCCATGAAACGGTACAGACGGACCAACTGGCTGTTGACGATTTCGTGAGGAATGACGCGAATCGCTGTTTTCACTGTAAGACTGACTTGTATCAACTTCTTGGAAAAGTCCGACAATCTCGGGCGGTCGCGTACGTCGTCGATGGAACCAACATGGACGATTTGGGTGACGACCGTCCCGGCATCAAGGCTGCTCGGGAATGGGGCGTGCGCAGCCCGCTCGTCGAGGCCGAACTATCGAAGGCCGAGATCCGCATGTTAGCCAAGGAACTCGGGCTGTCGAATTGGGATAAGCCGGCCGCAGCTTGTCTTTCGTCGAGGATCCCACGTGGAATCCCGATTACACTGGAAAAACTAAGTCGGGTTGAAGAGGCCGAAGTGGTACTCCATCGTGAAGGGTTCCGTCACTTTCGAGTGCGGAATCACGGTGAGATCGCACGAATTGAATTGGCACAGGATGAACTTCCTCGGCTCATGGAATCAGACCGGCGTGCACAGATCAGTGCCAGGCTAAGAGCGCTGGGTTTTAAATTCGTGACGGTGGATTTGGAAGGGTATCGTCCGGGTGGAGTCACCCTGAAATGACTCCACCGGCAGATCTCGACATGTTAGTGCGGATGTGACTTCGAAAGTGCCTCAAGCGCTTCGTCTGCGAACCTTCGTTGGTCCGCTTCCGTTAAACTGCGTTGAACCACTTTCTCCGCCACCATAAGGGCGAGTTCCGTCGTCTGGGTTCGGATATCTTGTAGCGCTTTACGACGTTCTTGATCGATCTCGCGCGTCGCATCACCTTTGATGCGCTCCGCTTCCGCGGTCAACCGTTGTTCGTTTTCATCGAGCAAGCGTTGGGCGCGTTCCTTTGCCGCCGAGAGGATGGCCTCCGCTTCCTTTCCCGCCGCGTTGAGCTTGGCTTCATATTCTTTGAGTCGCCGTTCGGCCTCGGACCGGTGCTGCTCGGCCTGATCGAGGCTGTCCTTAATTTTCCTTTCACGCTCTTCCAAAGCGCTCAAGATGCCTGGGAATGCATACTTGTAGAGCACGAACAAGAGAATTCCGAACGAGACGACCTCCCAGAAAATCAACGAAGAAAAAAAATCGGATTCAAACTGTGGCATGTATGTCTCGCGAAACGTTACACCTGAATCGTTAAACGAGAACGAACCTTCGATAAACGATCAACGAGTAACGGTTAACGCTCCTTATTTTCGGAAGCCCATAATGATGAAGGCAATGACCAAGCCATACAGCGCAATGGCTTCTACCAGAGCAAACCCAATCCACATATATTTCGTGACACGGGCTTCGGCTTCTGGCTGACGTGCCACGACTTCAATCATCTTCCCAAAAATGTAGCCGATCCCTACACCGGCCCCGGCAAATCCCGCCGCGGCGCATCCCATACCGATCAACCCTGCTGCTGCTGAATCCATTATGTCTTACTCCTCCCTTGGCTAAACCCGCATGCGCTAATGCGCATGCTCCTCATGGCCATGTAAATGAAACGCGTCTCCCAAATAGACACATGTCAGGATGGTAAATATATAAGCCTGAATGAAAGCGATGCCGAACTCCAGTCCGTATATCGCCACGGTAAACACAAAGGGCAACCAGCCGATCAACAGCCCCCCTGCGATCGTGAGGCTGAACAGAACCGCGAGCATCACATGACCTGCCGTCATATTCGCAAAGAGCCGAACCGCCAACGAAATAGGCCTCGCCAGCTGGCTGATGATCTCGATGGGGATCATGAGCGGCAGCAGCCATCCGGGCGTACCAGGTGGAACCAGTATCCCCAGAAACTTCGCCCCGTGTAACCAAAATCCGACGACTAAGCTAAGCCCGTACACCAGACAAGAAAAGACCGCCGTCACGATAATCTGACTCGTGACCGTGTAGGTGCCGGGAATCAATCCGATATAGTTGGAAAAAAGAATGAACACAAAAAGAGTGGCGATGAGAGGAAAGAATCGCATGCCGTCTTTCCCCATCGTATCCATGATCATGTTGCGAATGAAATCCACCATCATCTCCGCCAAGCTCTGCAACTTCCCGGGCACCAGCTTGCGCGACGATCCGGCCATCACCATGATCACCGATGCCACAGCGATAACGACCCACATGAAGATCACGGCCTTATTGATGGAAATGTCCAACCCGCCGATCGAGATCGGGATCCAGTTATGAAGTTCGAACTGATGGAGCGGACTTTCTTCCATGGCTATCCTTGCCTATTTTGATTTCTCCGACGGACTTTGCCATCGCTGTGCGGACCGATACGCGCTCCTCATCCCGGCGACCAGCCCGAGTACTAATCCGATGACGAGTCCCCACGGCGTAGTTCCGAAGAGATACGTATCGACCACCCATCCTAGCCCGCCTCCCACGATCAGCGCAGCCAGCAGTTCCGTTCCGATTCGAACGGCCTGACCGAGCCCCGCGTATAAGGGATCTTGTTGAGGGGGCATCCCAATCCCACGGAAGGCGAGAGCACATGAGGAGAACTCTGCCCCTGCTGGGGTTTGCAATTTAAGCAAAAGCCTGCTTGGAATGTCAAGCTGTTGGAGGTCTATGCGCACAGAAATCGCTGCGGTATAGTGATCGTTCTCGGTATTGGGAGTGTACCGACCATGTCCAGAACCTTACCCTCACCGATTCCATTTTTGCACGGTTCTCCTTCGCCTCTCATTCTGACACGCCCCTCTCCCTCAGCCAATCCGTTTGAACTGTACGCGAAGATCGCCTCGGCTCGGCACCCTTCGTTTCTCTTTGAGAGCGGGAACGGTGGGGGCGCGATGGGACGGTATTCATACTTTGGCGTCGGTCCTTATCAAACGCTGCATGGAAAGAATCAGACGTATGTGGAGCGATCGGCTCAAGGCGGCCTGGACTCCGGCACATCTCCGTTTCAACGGTTAGTTCACCTCCTGAACCGTCAGCGGATCGCTCGTCCTCCCGATGTTCCGCCTTTTTTCGGCGGCGCGGTCGGCTACTTGAGTTATGACCTCGCTCGTCAGTTCGAGAAGTTGCCATCCTTGGCTTTCGATGACCTTGCCGCCCCTGATCTAGAATTCGCATTTTTCGATCTTGTCGGGGCAATAGACCATGAGTCGAACCGTCTGATACTCATGTTTTGTCCGCCGCTTGAACGATTTTTGAGCGAGCCACGGGAAAAGCTGTTCCGCGAGGGAAGGGATCGACTGGCCGAATTTGAAGCCCGCGTGACAAGGCCTGACAAGGTGGACGCGCACTGGAGCAATCTGGGGCACCTTACCTTTTCACCGGAACAAGAGCAGGCCGTCTATAGCCGGAACGTGAGCCGTTGCCTAGAGTACATCGCCGCGGGCGATATCTACCAAGCCAACCTTTCCCACCGTTTCAACGTGACCTGTGCCGCATTCTCCTCTCGTGAGGATCTCCAAATCGATCTTTCTGCCTATGGTCGTGTGCGTGCATTGAATCCTTCACCCTTCTCTGGAGTACTCCGGTTGGATACAGTCCGTCTCATCAGTTCCTCACCTGAACGGCTTGTTCGGTTGGACGGGCGCCGAGCCGATACAAGGCCGATCGCAGGCACCAGACCTCGCGGAAGAAGCGCCTTCGACGATCGGCGGCTGATCGAGGAATTACAAGCAAACGAAAAAGAACGTGCGGAACATGTCATGTTGGTCGACCTTGAGCGGAACGATCTCGGTCGAGTCTGCCGTTTTGGAAGCGTCCAGGTCGATGAATTGATGACGGTGGAACAATATTCTCATGTCAACCACCTGGTCTCCCAGGTGGCCGGCACCCTCGGCGATCATGCAACTGGGTTCGACCTGCTGAGAGCCATGTTCCCTGGCGGCACGGTCACCGGCGTGCCCAAGATCCGCTGTATGGAGATTATTGAGGAGTTGGAGCCTGTACGCCGCGGGCCGTACACCGGTTCGATGGGGTATCTCAGCTGGAGCGGAGATCTCGATTTGAATATATTGATACGCACGCTGGTGATGAAAAACGCCGTGGGTTATCTCCAGGTCGGAGCAGGAATTGTGGCCGATTCAGATCCGACGCTCGAATATGAGGAAACCATCCATAAGGCCCAGGCTTTCTTCAGCGCATTTTCATAGCATGTGGATATACCTGAACAACAAATTCGTCACCGACAAAGAGGCGGTGGTCTCCGTCTTCGACCATGGATTTCTCTACGGCGATGGGGTGTATGAAACGATTCGGTCATACGGTCCCCGCATCTTCATGCGAGACGAACATCTGGCCCGGCTGTTCCGTTCCGCGGCGGAAATTGGCCTGACGATCCCGATTCCATTAAAGAATTGGCCAGATATTCTGCATGAAGCGATGATCCGCAATGAAGTCGGGACTGATCTGCGAGATGCCTATCTGAGGATCACGGTTTCCCGAGGAGCCGGAGACATTGGACTGGACCCGGCGCTCTGTTCGTTGCCGACCGTCGTCGTGATGGCCAAGCCTCTCATCCCTCCGGCGCCCCATCTCTATGAAGTCGGCGTCAACGTGATCGTGGCTTCCACGAGGCGTAATTTACCGAGCGCCTTGTCGCCGCAAATCAAAACCACAAACTTCTTGAACAATATTCAGGCTAAACGCGAAGCGATTGCAGCAGGCGCATTCGACAGTATCCTGCTCAATTGGGAACAGCATCTGACCGAATGCACCGTCAGCAATGTGTTCTTTACCATGGAGGGCGCCCTGCGCACGCCTGCTCCGGAATGTGGCATACTTGACGGCATCACCAGAGGCATCGTGATTCGGTTGACAGGTAAACTCGGCATCCCCGTCGAAGAAGGTCGCTATACCGTCGACCAGCTGTACCGGGCAGACGAATGTTTTCTGACGAACACCAGCATGGAAATCATGCCGGTGACTTCCTTCGACCGTAGACCTATCGGCAACGGCAAGCCGGGTCCGCTCACCCTGATGCTAAGAGAGCGCTTCGTAGCAGTACGAAGCGGATTCTAGGACGACCATCCCCGCCCGATAAAACCCCATGATCGCATTTCCTCTCAATACCTCAGTTAACCCAACGCACGGGATCCGCATTTTCTTGACAGACAGTGACAGACTGCTATCGTTTGACCATGCCGAAACTGAATACCCTGCATCGCTTTTCAATCTACCGGCCTCGCATGGCCGTCCTTGTAGCATTGAGCGGCAGCGTCCTGCTCACTATTCCACGTGATAGCCCGGCTGAGATCTATCAATACATCGATGCCAAAGGCACGATATCACTGACCAACGTTCCTTCCGACACGCGGTACCGCCGGATCGACATCCACCCAAATCGGCTGCATCCCGTTCTCTCGGAAGAAGAGTTGGCACCGGTGATCAGCCGATTCTCGCGGCTGCATCAACTCCACCCTGCTCTGATCCGCGCCATCATTAAGGCCGAATCGGACTTCGACCCTCGGGCGGTATCGCGCGCCGGGGCCATTGGATTGATGCAGTTGATGCCGCAAACGGCGGTGAGACTGGAGGTACGTGACCTCTACGACCCCGAGGACAATATCGGAGGGGGGACGAAGTACTTGCGCCAGCTGCTTGATCGATTCCGCGGCAACCTCCCACTCGCGCTCGCTGCCTACAACGCTGGAGAGCATGTCGTCGATCGTTACCGCGCGCTTCCGCCGATCGACGAAACCCGCCAATATGTCCGCAAAGTCTTGCGGTATTATCGTGTCTTCCTCGCTCGTGACCTTGCCGCGGCCGGTCACGTCATTCCTTCTTCAGAGTACGCAATGCCACGACCCGCCCCTGTGTCTTCGATTCCATCCGGACAGTAGTGCGACCCCCCGAACACAATCGGCTGTGCTGCTTCCACCCCACGAGTTTTGATCCCGGAAAGTCGGATCGGTAATGAGCCCCCACGCTGTTTTCTCTCCAGAGCGCAGCCTCCGCCACGCAATGCGCCACCTGGACCATGTTCTTGACCTCCAGATCGGCTCTCCCGCCAGACGATCGGGACACTAACTGCTCCCACCGCGCAAGCTGAGCCGTGGCGCGAACGAGCGACTCCCGCGAACGGACGAGCCCTACCTGTCCCCACATGATGCGGCGAAGCGAGCTGCGTATTTTTTCGGCATCCTCCAATCGCTCCAATCGACCGCGCCTCAAACGCTCCACATGGTGGCGCAAATCGGGCATCGAGCGGCGGGAGGCCCACGACACAGCCGCGACGCCGGCCCGCATTCCAAACACCAGTCCTTCCAACAATGAATTGCTGGCCAGGCGGTTGGCGCCATGCACGCCGCTACACGCGACCTCGCCCGCCGCAAAGAGACCCGGTAATGTCGTGCCTCCGTTGATGTCGGTTGCAACCCCTCCCATCATGTAATGTGCACTCGGAGAGACGGGAATCCACTCTTCCGTAATATCGATGTCATGGCGTAGACAAGTCGCATAGATGGTGGGGAATCGCCGTTTTACGAAACTGGCTCCCAAGTGGGTGACATCAAGGTAGACATGTCGCGCACGCGTGGCGGCCATTTCGGACCAGATGGCCCGCGCAACAATATCCCGCGGAGCCATCACTCCGAGCGGGTGATACCGTTGCATGAACGTCTCTCCCCGATTGTTGCGCAGTTGGCCTCCCTCTCCTCGCATGGCTTCCGACAACAAAAACGGCGGGCTGGACGGCAGATACAGCGACGTCGGGTGAAACTGGACGAATTCCATGTCCTGAAGTTCCGCTCCCGCCCGAAATGCCATGGCCATGCCGTCGCCGGTCGCATTCGGTGGATTCGTGGTGCGTGCGTAAATCTGACCCGCCCCTCCTGTCGACAGCACGACGGCTTTCGCGGGAATGATAAACTGTTCTCCCGAATGTTCATCCAGCACCACCGCGCCGCAACATCGCCCTTCCTCAACCACAAGATCGACGGTGAAGTGGTAATCCAGCCGGCTGATCCGCTTTTGCCGAGTTGCCTGTGCCATGAGAACTCGGACCATTTCGTTTCCTGTCGCATCGCCTCGCGCACGGAGAATTCGGCTGCGGCTGTGGGCCGCTTCACGAGCAAAGGCAAACTTCCCACCGGTCTTGTCGAATTTCGCGCCCCAGCCGATGAGCTCTTGTATCCGATCCGGTCCTTCCTCCACCAACACACGCACCGCTTCGCGGCGACACAGACCGTGCCCCGCCTTCACGGTATCCGTCAAATGAATGGAGACATCATCCTCTTCGCTCAAGGCCACCGCCACCCCGCCTTGTGCGAAGATAGAATTGCTTTGTAAGGGATGGCCTTTCGTGAGGACGATCACCTGACCTACTCGGCAGAGGTCCAGGGCGGCGCGTAACCCGGCCACCCCGCTGCCGATGACGAGAAAATCCGCTCCCGGCGTACTCTGCGGCATCGTTATCGCAGTTGAGTCGGCGGTGGGGAAGGTTCCGACAACATCTGTTTCATCTTCATTCCGAAGGGCAAGTCTCCCTGCGCGCTGCGCAAGAGAATTGAGTGCGTACCAACCCATTGCAACCGTGCGTGGCCTCGTTGCCGGATCCCCATGTCATTGGCGTCTCTTTTCCACGTCCCTTGCCAATGGATAAAGACGTCAATATCGTCCTTTTCGATCACGACCCGTTCGATTTTAAACTCAATGGAGATGGCAAAGAAGGTTTCGAAGTCCATCTCGACCTGCCGTTGCAGTTCGTCCAGCTGCTCCAGCGGCAACAACATAGAATGAAACCCGGATCGATCCTTTCGTTGATAGGCACTCCGCAAAGATTCCAACGCTTGATCGATACGGAGGAGTCGCTCGTGTTCCGCCGGGTATCGGATGGTCTTTGACGGACATCCAACTACCACTACGGCGAGCATGATGAGCCACAGGAGGGATGAGGCACACGGCCACCATCCGATCGTTCGAAGGTACATGGCCGTGCAGTATAACATGAGGATGTTGCAAAAACTCTCCAGCGCCGCTTTCGCTCAAGACCTCCACGTACGGCCGTGTGTGCCTTTCAGAGCCGTGGCCTTTGTGATGGAGCTTTTCTCCCATGCATTGAGAGACGGATGATATGACGCTCTCAACGTGGCAGCGGCAACAGCCTCAGCAGACAAGGAAAAGGCGCCGTAAGCTTGCATTTTCAGCGCAAAGCTTTTAGACTCGGCCGTCCTAAGGAGATACAAACATGTCGAGCGTCTTAAAAAAGCGACGAAAGAAGATGCGCAAGCACAAGTACAAGAAGCTGCGCCAACGCCAGAAATTTCTTCGCCGAAAAAGCTAAGCTCAGCCGGCGTGGCGGGAGGAGGAAACCGTGGCCGAGGGGAAGAAAGTCCGCATCCGCGTACGGACGGTCAATTGTACCTACGTGGGGGACTTCCTGGTGCCTCCGATGCGGAATCGTGTCTCCGATGCGATCAACGAAGAAGCGCGTCTCTTCATCAGTCTGACCGACGTCGTTATCGACGATAAAGAGCGGTCGGATTTCGTTGCGATCAATAAGAACCTGATCGAGTCGATCGCCCAACTCTAGTCGTTTCATCCCACCCGCCAGCACATCTTTCTTCGTTACCGTAATCCGGAACACAATTCCGTGTCCACTCGCACCGCCTGACTACGATGTTGATCTTCAAACGATTCCTCCCGTACGTGCGTCCTTATTCGGCGCGTTTGATGCTGGCGGGACTCTTGGTGAGCGGAGTGGCGCTCATTAATCTCGCCTTGGTTCGGCTGGCAGGCACCCTCTGGGACATCGTCACCGTTCAACACGACGCCGACGGGATGACTCGGTCGATCGGCCTGTTTCTTGGCTTGGTGATCGTGCAGGGGTTGTGTTCGATGGGCCATAGCTACCTGACTGCGTGGGTCTCTCAACACGTTGTGGCTGACTTTCGCAAACATCTCTTCGGCCACCTGCAGACATTGACAGTCGATTTTTTCGCACGGCGCCGAACCGGAGAATTGCTGTCGCGCGTGATGAACGACGTCACAGTCATTCAGTCCATCGTCACAGAAACCCCGATCGACAGCGTCAAGCAACTCGTGACCTTCATCGGAGGCATTACCTTTCTCCTCATGATGAATTGGCGCCTTTGTCTGCTGATCCTGATCCTGCTTCCGTTACTCGTGTTCGTGGCCAAACTCTTCGGGCGCAGGTTGAAATCGCTCTCCACCTCGATTCAGGACCACACCGCCGCACTCAGCACGTTGGTAGAAGAAGTGATTTCCGGCATTCGTATCGTCAAATCCTTCGTGCAAACGCAGCGCGAAGGAGCCCGTTTCGCCACCCAGGTGAACGACACGCTTCGTCTCACCCTGCGTCGGGCAGGCATCATGGCCGTCTTCATTCCGGTGATCAGCCTGGTCACGTTCTCCGCAGCGGCGGCAGTGCTGTGGTACGGCGGGCGGCAAGTCATTGAGGGGACGGTCACGCCGGGGGAACTTTTCGCCTTCGTCCTCTTTGCCGGCATCCTCATCGGCCCATTCAGCTCCGGAGCTCGCATCTTTACGCAGCTCAAAGAGGCGCAAGGTGCCATGCAGCGAGTCTTTGAGATACTCGATGCCCGGCCGGAAATTGCGGATCGACCCGAGGCGCAGAATCTCTCCACGGTCGAAGGGCACATCCGAGTCGAGCGGATCAGTTTCGGCTACGATCCTCAACACCCGGTGTTATCGGACCTCTCATTTGACGCGAAACCCGGCGAACTCATCGCCCTGGTCGGGCCCACCGGCTCGGGCAAGACCACCGTCATCAACCTGCTGCACCGCTTCTACGATCCGACGGATGGTCGCATTACGATCGATGGAAAAGACTTGCGCCATGTGACCGTTGAAAGCTGGTACCGACAGATCGCGCTGGTTCCACAAGAAACGATCCTCTTTGGTGGAACCATTCTCGATAACATTTGCTATGGCAATATGGCAGCGGCTGAAGCAGCCGTATTAGAGGCAAGCAAAGCTGCTCATGCTCATGACTTCATCATCAGTTTGCCGGACGGGTATCAAACCCGAGTGGGTGAGAAAGGGGTTAATCTTTCAGGCGGACAACGCCAACGGATCGCGATCGCGCGCGCAATCTTGAAGAACCCTCGCATTTTGTTGCTGGATGAAGCAACCTCATCGCTTGATACCGAATCGGAACGGCTGGTTCAGGAAGCCCTTCAACACCTCATGAAGGGACGGACGACCTTCGTCGTCGCGCACCGACTGTCGACCATCCAGCGTGCCGACCGTATTCTGGTCTTGGACAAGGGCAAACTGGTGGAAGAGGGTACCCACGCTCAACTGATGGAACGTAGAGGCTTATACTACTATCTCTATACGATTCGCCTGAATGAGCCACTCGCTTGAGTCCTTGCCTTACTTCTCTCCATCAGCACAATCCTTCCCCAAGATACGATAAAATCAGAAGCCATGTCCCTCTCTCCTCAATCCATGCTTCGGTGGGCTCCGCTTTCGCTGATCTGGTTCTCTTGGCTGTCCATCTCGCAGGCGGCAGAGATTGGAACCGAAGTGACGCTGTGGATGGAATCGGGACAGGCCGTCGCCTCCAGTCAATTAAGCGGTCGGAGGGAGTTACCGTTGGGAGCCCAAGAGATGGTGATCAGTTCAGGCGCGAGCGGAATCAACGGCATCGTCGTGACATCTCGACGACTATTGGGTTTTTCAAGCCGTGCCTTAACATGGAGCAAGAAAGAACTGGACGTGAACGAAAAAGTGCTCGAACGGAAAATCCTCCCGGCCTTCAGCCTCATCAGAACGGATCGGCATCTGTACGGATTTCGCGGCGTCAACGGTCTGTGGCTCGAAGAAACGTTAGGGGTGCGGGAGAAAGTGACTCGTTTTCACAGCAACGACTATGGGGCAGTCTTTATCACTAATGAGCGCGTAGTCGGATTCACTCCACTCCTCGGTGGGTTCGCATCGAAACCTTTAGATGTACACGAGCGAGTCGTGGGAGTGGAGAATGAAATCGGCATCATCATTGTTTCCACGACCAAGCGAACGCTGGTCCTCGGCAGCCGCTTAAGCGGCTGGGAAGAATTTGAGTGAACGGCGCACGCTTAGTTTGAGCAGATCTGTCCAAGTTTTTCCTTGCGCCCAGCCAGCCATCAGGCCGATGACTCACCCGACAATATCCATCCTCCTTCTTCACTGCATGAGCCGGCCTTTGATGTGAGGCGACCATAAGATCCAAAGCCCATCATAACTTTATAACCTCAGACGGAGTTCATCGCTTGCATATGTCCCGCTCAGTTCGGTCCTTCTTCTATCTCTTATTTCGTGATGACACGGCGCGCTCGAAATTTTACTGGCCTGTAATGCCGACCTAACGCTTCTGCAACAATGCATTGATATCCTGTAGCCAAAACAAGGCTAAAAGGAGGATCAGTATGGTCACAGTCGGCAACTTAATGCAGAAGGAACCGGTAACGGTAGACGCGGGCACCTCGGTCGTCGAAGCCGCGAAGTTGATGAAGGCCTGCAACGTAGAGAGCCTGCTCATAACTCGTCAGGCGCAGGTCATCGGCATCGTAACAGAATCGGACGTCGTGAAGAAATTCGTGGGGGCCGATAAGGTATCCTATTTCGTGCCGGTGGAGGACATCATGAGCAGTCCGGTGCCCGGCATCGAAGAACGTCGACCGTTGACGGAAGCCGCCGACCTTATGGACAAACTTCGCACCCTCCACCTTGGTGTGACCAAAGGAGGTGCTCTCATCGGCCTGGTGTCGGTTCGGGACTTCCTCCGGCCGGTCTCCATCGATGACTTTTGACAACCTTATCTTTATTGGGCCCGCTGCTTCCTCTTCCATGTTGCCAATCGCATCCGGCCTTCCCGGGTGTTTCCTGATGCTTCTCTTTGGTCGGTTTCCTTCTCCCCTGCGCGCCCCTTCAAGTGCAATTTGCAGCACGTAGATAAAAATCAAGAAGGAAACGACTTACTTTACTTTGGAGAAGTCGGCGGGGATTCTGATCTCTTTTCCATCCTGCAGATTGATGACGAACACCGACGATGCATTGGGGTCGAACTGTTCGTACGCGAAGAGCGCCGTGAAGCGGGACCGGAAGGCTGGGCCATTGCTCTCGTTCTTTCGCCCCCGTTCGGCCTTGCCGATGTCGATAGGCTTGATTCGCTTCGAGCCCTGCTGCAACTCAATCAAGGCGCCCTCGGCGAAATATTCATCGTCGCCGCATAACTGCACTTCCATTTCCATGTTGGGCATGTCCATTACTTTCTGAATGAACTCCTCGGGCATGCGCACGTCCGTCTTCCGCTTCTTCGATTCCGCCGCCTCCTGGCGTCCAAAGGCTTCCAGCCGATACCGTTTAGTGCGAAGGACCGCGCTCGCGCCGCAGGGGTCTTTTTCTGGATCGGCGCCCACACGAGTGGCTAAGGACGCTTGCTGAAGGACTTTCTTCACCTCTTCCGGCGAATTGGCCTTTTCCATTGGAATCCGCCCCGTCTCCAACGCTTTGTGCGCTTCGTCTAGCGACAGCTTGACATCAATCGCCCACACTCCGTCGTTTCCTGCCGCAAGGGCTGCGATCAAGCTCCCCAGTAACGCAATCTGTTTGTGAGCAACCAATGCCTTCTCTCTATAAGGCCGATGTGGCAACCTTAAAGTATCTCGAAAAATCCAATGAACGGCGAGCATTGTAGGGGAACGGCCATGCCTTTGCAATTAGGCGGCGAACCGATTCCAGTTTGCATAAGGCTTACAGCGATACAGGTCTTCGGCGCTCACGGGAACAGGATAATCGGCTAACTCAAGCAGATGTGCCACGAGTTTCAACGGTAGTCCCACCACGGTCGTATAATCCCCGACAATCTGTTCCACCAAGTTTCCTCCGTGTCCCTGAATGGCATAGGCTCCGGCTTTGCCTAACGACTCTTCCAGGTTAAGATATCGCTCGTAGGCCCGCCCATCATCCGCTTTCATCCGGACTTCCGTCGTGGCGACCTCCACGAATTCAATGTTTCGCTCGCGGTCGCACAAGGCGACTGCAGTATGGACATGATGAGAACGACCGGCTAGGCGCGTCAGCGTGGCACGTGCATCCGGCAGATCTATCGGCTTTCCAAGTAATCTGCCATCAAGATCGATCACGGTATCGCTGCCAAGCACGAGTGCTCGCGGTCTCACACATGCCACCGATCGGGCTTTTTCGAGGGCAAAACGCCTGACTTGCTCGATAGGTAACAACCCGGCCACCGGGTGCTCATGGAACTCTGATGGACATACCTCGAAGGAAAGGCCCAACAGCGCCAGGAGTTCCTGGCGGCGAAGAGAACTCGACGCGAGTACTAACCGCATCGTGAGGCGAGCATGTTCGGAGCATCGACTGATTCGAGAGGAGCTAGATCAGTTACTGCCTCTGGTCGATCTTGAAACTCCGTGAGAACAGCCTGAAGCTCTTCGGCGGAAGAGACGCGCACCATCCGAGCGCGAAGCGAGGCGGCATGCGGGAAGCCTTTGCAATACCAGCCTGAGTGCTTGCGCATACGGTAGAATTGCTTTTCTCCAACCAGCTTCTGGAAGAGTCGAGCATGGTCGACCAAGACGGCTAACCGTTCGCCCAGTGAAACCTCGCCCGCATTTCGCTCGACGTCAAGACCCTTCACACCCCGGGCTCGCAAGCGGGCCTGCTCTTTGGAGCGAAAGAACCACGGCGTGCCAAGCACACCCCGACCGACCAACACGCCATCGACACCGGTTTCACGAACTCGTACCGCAATGTCGCCAAGGCTCTGAATGTCTCCATTCCCCAACAACAACGTTCCTGTCCCCTTCACCAGCGCGGCGGCACGCCCAATGGCCGACCAGTCCGCCGTGCCACGATACATTTGACGGAGTGTTCGCCCATGAAGCGAGATCGCGGCCGGCTGTTCCATCAAAAGCTCCCCGACCCAGCCTTCAACCGCCACCGCGTCATAGCCAAGCCGTGTCTTCACGGAAAGGGGCAATAGACGCCGGGGAGTCGGACCGGTCTTGCCGCGCTGTTGATTCAGACGTTCGAAGACGGCGACTCGAGCCGGCTTAAAACCAGCTTGTTTGAGAGTTTGCCCACCTGCCCAGTCCTCAATTCCTCGTTTGGCTGCCTGCATGATCGTGCGAGCCAGCTCGGGAGTGCGGATCAACCCGGCGCCCGAACCGGACGATGCCACGCTCTTCGACGGGCACCCCATGTTGATGTCCAACCCATCGAAGCCCAGCTCGCACACCGCCTGTGCCGCCAAATAAAAGAGGTGCGGGTCTTTCCCATAGAGCTGCGCCACGATCGGTCGCTCCCTCTCACTGTACAGAAGCGTTTCCAAATGAATCTCGGATCCGTGGCAGACATCCTGGACATGCGTAAATTCCGTAAAGGTGACGTCCGGCTTTCCTTGGCAAGCAATGACGCATCGAAAGCAAGCATCGGTCACACCATCCATCGGGGATAGCCCTATGAGGGGGCGTGGGAGGTCCAGCCAAAAGTTCACATCAGTTCTCGTACATTGTGACACCGGGTTCATTGGCAAAACGGTAGGCGCGCCGAAGCTCATCGGCCTCTCCCTGGGCCATATCGAGCAACTCTGGGGCCACGTCACGGACAAACTCGACGAACCGTTCGATCTTCAGCAGAAAGAAATCATGCGTGCCGACGAGAGGCCGAGGCTCACTGAACCAGAACGCCACAAATCTATCGAGCGTGACGTCATGCAGTCTGAGCCAACGACAGGATTCTACGAACATGTCCTCGAGCTTTCCTCCCCAGTGAAGAATCTCGTAAGGAAGATAGACGAAACGATAAAGATCCAAACCTTGTATGTTCGCCGTGTCGTGGCTCCATTCCGCTCCCGCCGGCTCGATTTTGCCCGTCAGTACGCGTGCATATCGATCATAGGCAGCTTCAAGCATTTGCGTGGCGGATATCAGCCTCGGTTCTTCCGACACTGGGCATACCCCGAAATCACGCACGGTCTGTTCCGCATTGCTCAGCCGGTACAACAGCGGCCCATAGCGCCGTGAGAATTCAGCGAACTCATCCACGATCAATTCAATCGGTTTCGTATCCACCTCCAAAGCAAGTCCCTTCAGACTGGTGAGCTGAGGATGGCATAGAATCTGATCGAGCATCTCGAATAAGACGGTCGGAATGGGAGCTGCATGAGCATCGATCCAGGCAGGAAGGGCGTCATCATCCATATCGTGCCTCAGTCGTGAAGCAAGAAGTCGGTGGGATTCATGAGGGGCCAGACCCGCCACATGAATCTCAACTACGCGATCCACAGGAAACTCGTTAAGAAATGTCTCGACAAATCGTGCAAGCGACATGGCCCGATGCGCTCCGGAATATCGAAACACCGTCCAGAGATGGCCGACGTCCAAGACCAGCCCACAAGGAGCCTGTTCGCTGACGACCTGAAAAAACTTCTGGATAGGCATCGTCCCTGCGACAAAGTAGGTGAGTGGGGGCATTTCAAGCAGCACCAACGGCGTGCTCCCATCGGCTAAACGGCACTGCTGATCCAGCAGATGTTGGATTAATCGTGTATTGTCGGCTACCAACTCCGCGCTTAACGGAGTGTAGAGCGGAGGCAGATAAGTCCCATAGTGATAGCCGGCCAAATATTTTGTAGCGCATTCATGATTCAGCCAAGCACTTTGCAAGAGACTGAGATGCCTTGCCGCCTCGGAAATCTCCTGTTCAAAAGCCTTCGAATCGGCCATTTCAGGTTGAGTGAGCCACAACCCCTCGCCATGATATGTCAGCAGACCGTTTCCCGCCTCTTTCCTGGTCAATGCCAATGTCGTGGCTGTCGTGCGGAACACTTCGATATAGGCCGGCGGTACTTGACGTTCTTGTAGAGTTCGCCGCAAGCTAGCAAAGTCCGGAGCATGAAGATCGACGGAAAGCCCCAGTCCATGCACCGGAATTGTCCTGAGTCTACGAGTGAACTCTCTATGGTGAGGCCCTTCCGACGTCATCGTTTCCCTTTTTCCAACGGTCCAAATGCGACTCTAATGTATCCCGTCAAACCATTGCATGACAAGGCTTTCAACCTCTCCCGGCTGCAAGGAGCCTTCTGCTATACTTGGCATACATTGCGGTCAGCAGAGGGAGAAATACGTGAGAAAAAAGGACTTCGCTGAACAATGGCAGCCAATGACGATCACCAGCCGAGAGCCGAGGATCACCAGACCATACTGGTTGCACACATGATGACACCCGGCGTAGTTCAGATTCCAGGGGATGTATCAGTCACAGAGGCGGCATCGCTCTTGGAACGTGAGCGAATGCCCTGTCTCTTGGTCAAGGATACAGACGCTCGGTTCGGACTTATGACACCGACCGACATCGTGAAAAAGGTCGTCGCGCAAGGC
>CAYXKP010000018.1:0-15699 GCA_964465695.1 uncultured Nitrospira sp. | reverse complement strand
AGTCCGCACCATCATGACACGGCCGGTCCAATTTATCGAGTACGATCGAGCGATGGACGAGGCCTCGGCTCTCATGATGTCCACCGGGACTCCGATTCTGATCGTCACGAAACAAGATCAACCGGTCGGCGTCCTCACCGCGAGAGACCTCATCCTGTCTCCAAAGCGATGTGCAACGAACATCTCAGCCACCATCAGTGTCATCCAGGGCGATGGGGTGGGAGACGAACATCAAGGCGCCATCTTACAACTCAGTCATGCCGGCGCCTCGGTAGAGTCTTCCGCGTTGTTGCTGCCGGGGACCAAAGTCATACTGAGCTTTTGCCTTTCTGAGATGATGAGTCCCTTGACGATTCGAGGGACCGTCCTGAATAACACGAGAGTTGAGCCGTTCTCGGGCACGCCCGGATCTCTCATGACGGCACCTCCCGGTGTAGAGATACAGTTCGTTGAACCTTCTCCCGCAGACCAGTCCAGAATCAAGGCATGGGTGCTGACCAATCTTCCTAAGTCTTTCGATCCCTCTTAGTTCGCCCCGGATCCCGACAATCTTTGACCAACGCCCGATCCATTGGTACAATTTCCGTCTGACTCACCGTGAGAGGAGAACCAATGAGTGCAACCGGCCGCTCTCCGCAGATTCGACTCCGTCCTGCTTTATCTCGCGATGAGATCCTGCATCAGATCAGTGCCATTCTCGACAGTCGTGAAGACGACGTACATGCCGCCCTCATGACAGAACTCCTGACTGGACTGCTGAAGCTCAACGACGCGCACTTGGACCTTTTGGATGTGAAAATCGTGAATCGGGCCGTCAAAGAACTGCGTCATGCTTTCAGCATCTTCCACGGGTATCGCGATCGCCAGAAAGTCAGCATCTTTGGCTCAGCGAGAACTCTCTCCGACGATCCCAATTATCAATTAGCCTATCAGTTCGCCCAAGCCATTGTCCGGGAAGGGTTCATGGTCATCACCGGGGGCGCAGATGGGATCATGCGTGCCGCACAAGAAGGTGCGGGACGGGAGAACAGCTTCGGAGTCAACATCATGCTTCCGTTCGAACAAGGCCCTAACTCCACGATCGCCGATGACCCTAAACTCATTACCTTTAAATACTTTTTTACCCGGAAGTTGATGTTTCAGAAGGAGGCGAACGCCATCGCGCTCTTTCCCGGCGGATTCGGCACACACGACGAAGGATTTGAGATCCTTACTCTAGCCCAGACCGGCAAGAGCGATCCGCAACCGATCATCTGCCTTCAGGCCCCCGGCTGCGACTATTGGGACGATTGGTCAGCCTTTGTGACGCGGCAACTGCTGAATCGGAAACTGATCAACGAAGAAGATATGAGTCTTTTCTCCATCGTCAATTCCTCAGAAGCAGCCGTGAGCCAGATCCTCAGATTTTATCGCCGCTACCATTCGATGCGTTTCGTGGGACGAGAGCTGGCGATGCGGCTTAAGCAGTCCATTACGCCTGAGCAACTCGAGCAACTCCGTGACCAATTCGCCGATCTCCTATCCGACGGCACGTTCGAACTTCGAGGCCCACTTGCGGAAGAATTGGATGAACCGGCTTTACGGGATCTTCCTCGACTCGTGTTCAATTTTAACCGACGGAGCACGGGGCGGCTTCGTCAACTTATTGGCCATCTAAACGAGCTGTGAATCATTTCTTATCCTGGGGCGTCAACGTCACAGACGCCTTTCAGTCCTGACTCGGGCGTGCTATTCTCTCCCCACTCTATGGGTACCGTATCATCCGCTTCTCTCTTCCATGGTCCTCCGGACATTGTCTTGTACCATGCCGAATGCTCCGACGGATTCGGGGCGGCCTGGGCTATCTGGAAAAAGTTTCCAAGTGCGAGGTTTTTACCAGTACAACACGGTCACCCCCCTCCTTCAGACCTCAAGGATTGCCGTGTCGTAATCGTTGACTTCAGCTACGCCCGAGCGACTTTGGAAGCCATGGCCTCCGAAACTAAGGAACTCCTCGTTCTCGATCACCATATCACCGCTCAGCGCATCCTCGAAGGCTTCTCGAACGCGTACTTCGATCAAACAAAGTCCGGTGCCGTCTTGAGTTGGGAATGGGCTCACGGCACGGCGGCTCCATGGTTACTCCAGTATATTCAGGATAAAGATTTATGGACGTGGGCTTTGCCGGGGAGTCGTGAAATCAACGCCGCTTTGGCCTCCTACCCCTTTGACTTCAGCGTATGGGATGGCTTTACTCAATCGACGCTTGAACAGGAGGGGCGAGCTATCTTGCGTTACGAACAGGAGCTGGTCGGGAAGCTCGCGGCCCAGGCTATAATGGTGGAATTCCAGGGTGTTGCCGTTCCCGCTGTGCAAAGCGCAATCTTGACCAGCCAAATCGGTGAGCGCCTGTCACCTCATTATCCCTTTTGTCTGATCTGGCATGACCGCGATGGTCGTCGCTATTTCAGCATGCGGTCCCGGCCTGACGGTACGGACGTCGGAACAATCGCCGCCTCATTCGGAGGTGGAGGCCATACTCATGCTGCTGGATTCTCCGTTCCACTTGGGATTGATGGAGCACCTCCGCACGATCCTCGTCTACCTCGTCCGCTCCCGGATCGTCGTCAAACTTCATTATGACGGACCACCGTGATTCCACTTCACGACGATAATCCTACTCAACGACCCCCCATCATCACGATAATCTTCATCGGTATTTGCATCGCCGTGTTCCTCTATCAAGTGAATCTTCCTCAGGAGGCGGCTGAGCTCTTCGCATTGCAATACGGTGCCATCCCTGCCATTGTCTTCGGCCATGCCTCGCTTTCTGAAGAAGCCGTCGTGTTTCCCGCATCCCTCACATTGATCACCAGCATGTTTCTTCACGGAGGTTGGATGCATCTACTCGGCAACATGCTCTACCTCTGGATTTTCGGAAATAACATAGAAGATGCAATGGGTCACGCAAAGTTCGTCGTTTTTTATATCGTATCCGGCATCCTCGCAGCTCTAAGCCATGCTTTAACGGATCCTTCCTCCCAAATCCCGATGGTGGGGGCCAGCGGAGCCATTTCGGCTGTGCTCGGTGCCTATCTTTTGTTATTTCCGCGTGCCCACGTGCTGGTCTTGCTGCCCGCCATCGGGATGACACGAGTGGCAGCGGGCATCGTTCTTGGCATGTGGTTCATTACACAGCTGATCAGTGGGGGCATGAGCGTGGGATCAACTGGTGGTGGAGTTGCTTTTTTTGCTCATATCGGGGGATTTATCGCGGGCATGGCTTTGATCGGTGTCTTCAAGCGGAAAGATGTGAGATTGTTTTCGCCTGGTCGGTCAACCTGGTCTTAATGGGCAAGGTGCCATATAAAACCAGAAAGACTCCTCACGCGGCATCCAACATCTCTCTGACCCTCTCAATCAATCCCGACTGCCGGTAGGGTTGCTGCAAGACAAACCGTTGGTTAATCCGGTGGTGCTGAATTGTCTCATCATCGTAACCCGAGAGAAACAGCGTCTTCATCGTCGGGTGCTGATTCAAGAGTCGGCGGGCAAGTTCACGCCCTCCGATTTCTGGCATTACCAAGGGACTCACGGTGAGATGAAGAATTCCTTTATATTGTTGTGTGAGTATAAGAGCCTCGACCGAGGACGCCGCCTCCAAGACTCGATAGCGATGGCGCTGTAAGGTTGACCGCGCCAGTTTCCGTTTGATCTCGTTTTCCTCCACAAAGAGAATCGTTTCGTCTCCCTTGGCCAGCATGGCTTTCGGCGTCATTTCTTCCCGTGCTTCCGGCGCCGGAACCGCAGGAAAGAGGATCCGGACGGCGGTTCCCCGCCCCGGTCGGCTGTCCACCTCCAGCGTTCCTCCGTTCTGTTTGACGATCCCGAACACTGCGGTGAGGCCAAGTCCGATGTTGGTTTCCTTAGTGGAGAATAACGGCTCGAACATATGAGATTGGGTCTCCAAGTTCATACCGATTCCGGTATCACTGATTTGAATTAAGACCTGCGGAGCTGCCGAGTCGATCCATAGTGATCGGGCTGATTGTGAGAATCTGTGAAGGTTCTTGATTTCGATGGTAAGCCGGCCTCCATTCGGCATGGCATCGCGCGAGTTGACGACCAACTGATAAAGAACCGTTTCCAACCCCTCCCGATCCCCCTCGGCATAAGCCATCTGCTGGTCCAGCTGGATGGTCAATTCAATCTGATCCGGTAAGAGACTTGCTATCGTGCTGCGTACATCTTCGATCACGGCATGGACGGACAACCTGTTTCGAACTTGTCCGCCATCAAGGTTCAGGGCAATGAGCTGTGCCGTAAGTGTGGTGGCCTTTCCCCCCGCTTTAAAAAGCTCTTCGACCGATGATCTGAGAGGATCACCCTGTTGCATGCTTGATAACATGATGCCCGTTTGCTTCCCAACAACCGTAAATAATGTCCCGAATTCCCCGGCAATCCTCGCCGCAACCCGGCCGATGGTTTCCATCTTTTGTGCATCCTGAAGTTGTCTCTCCAGCCCCTGCCTGACAACTTGCCCGGCACGGAGATCCACATGCGCCTGCTCGAGGTTGTCTTTCAGACTTCGGATGCGCGCTTCGAGTTGAGTTCTAGCCGCCTCCAATTCTTCCTCGGTTCTCTTCAGTTGCTCTACATCTTTCAATAGGGACGCCTTTTCCTCTTGTGCAACTGCCGTGCTTTCCAGTGCAACCCCATAGAACACTGCCATCACGAGTAAAACCGGGATTCCCATCAGCTGTCCGGTGACCATGACTCCGGTTTGGAGAATCCCTTGATAGAGAACAACGGCGTACCCGATGCTCAAGAGCAGGGAAAGACCAAGCAGATGACTCAGCCGTCGGACCGACGCGGCGACGAACATGAGTACAAAATAGGCGATATAGAGATCGGACCGGGCGTTTCCTGACAGGTAAATAACGGTCGTCACCAGAACTGTATCAATGGCGACAAGTCCGGCACTGAACCATGGGGCGACCAGAACGGTCTGAGGCAGCAACGCGATTACGGCGATCCCCGACCAAAGTCCCATCACCAAACCGTTGCTCATCAGGCGACTAATGATGGACTCAGCGCCAAAGAGCAATTCGTATGACAAAATGATGGTGACAAGGCCCTGAAGAAGACAGTAGCGGGAGCGTGGTTCCGCGAGCAATCGGTAGAGTCGGTCCGATGTCGGCCTGCGGTGACTTGAGGTCAAGTTTTGTCTCATCCCCCTTCGCAGTTCCCCACAGCAGCAATTTGTATGCCCCTAAATCAATGTTCGGCGGTGTTATTTTCTGGGCTTTTCGTCTTTCTGCCGATCGCTTTAGAGTCCACTGTGACAAAACCGAACGGCGACAGCTTGTTTGTTGCCAAATAAGTTCTCATCTTGGCTCAGGGAGGTATCGAGACCTTAGGTGAGTCCGCCGACACGCGCGATGAAGCGGCGAGCTGATTCTGCTGCTGTCGGAGCCGTAAATGTTACGTGTCCCATTTTTCTACGAGGACGAATCATCCGCTTGCCGTACAGGTGCAGCACAGCTCCCGGAGTTGAATGAAGCTCGTAGGCCCCTTCACTCGATGTCACAAATCTTACGTCCTCACCAATGAGATTCACCATGATGGCCGGGCTTAGGAGCCTTGCTTCTCCCAAGGGGAGTCCACAAGTCACTCGTACCTGCTGTTCGAATTGTGAAACCGTACAGACGTCGAGTGTATAGTGTCCGGAGTTGTGAGGGCGAGGCGCAATCTCGTTGATAAGGAGTGATCTATCCCCGGCTTGAAAAAGTTCCACGCAGAAGACGCCAACACCCTGTAACGCCGCTATGGCTTGTTTTGAAAGCTCCGTCGCCTTCTCGGCCACGTTCAGGGGAATAGAAGCCGGCACATGGGTTTCTCGTAAGATACCACGCTCGTGTCGATTCTCGACCACAGGATACACACAGCACGCTCCACTTTCATTCCGCACCACGAGAACGGACAGTTCTCTGATATATTCTATGAACTGTTCAAGAATCCACCGATGGCCGGATTGGGCCGTTTCCAGGATTTGTTCAACCTCCTCCATATCAGAAGTGTTTCGAAGGAGCCACTGACCTTTCCCATCGTACCCGCTCGTCGCCGTTTTACAGACAGCGGGAAGGCCGAGACGGTCGACTGCGTAGGCAAGTTGGTGTCCGGATTCGACGACAGCGAATGCGGGAACAGGGAGGTCTCGCGATGACAAGAAGTGCTTCTGTATGATCCTGTCTTGAAGTATCCGGAGAACTGCTTCGGAAGGTCGCATCGGACAACGCCGTTCCAACCATTCGCAAAGCTGCGCAGGCACATTTTCCCATTCCAGAGTAACGGCATCGACAATACTCGCGAATTTGTCGCGGACGCCGAGATCAGAGAACGGCGCGGTAAACGAGTGATCGGCAATCCGATGAGCGGGCGCATCGGCGTCTGGATCCCAGACGGCCACCCGATATCCCATGCGATGTGCGGCTGCGGCGAACATCGCACCCAATTGTCCTCCACCCAATACTCCTAGAGTTGAACCGAACTCGAGAATGCCCTTCGTCACAGCCTCGGGCTCATTCATGGCTCACAGATTGCCCACGGCCCAAGCCTTTGGCTTCGGGAGAATTGAGAACGTTCTCTGTTTGGGCGACACGATAACTCTTGATGCGCTCGGCAATTTCGGGATGGCTTCCTGCTAAAATCTGTCCCGCGAGGAGCCCTGCATTCTCCGCCCCTCCGATCGCCACTGTGGCAACGGGAATGCCTTTAGGCATCTGAACAATTGATAATAAAGAATCGAGGCCACGAAGGGTCTCTGTCGGAATCGGCACGCCGATTACCGGAAGATGAGTCTTAGCGGCCAACATGCCGGGAAGGTGAGCGGCTCCTCCGGCCCCCGCAATGATGACTGCGATCCCACGGTCAGCCGCATTGGCGGCGTACTCAAAGAGGCGGTCCGGTGTCCGATGAGCAGAGACGACGAGTAGTTCATAAGCTATACCGATCTCGTCCAAAATCGCCCCGGATTTTTCGAGAACAGGCAAATCCGATTTGCTGCCCCCCAAGATTCCGACAAGCGGTCGACGGCTCATGACCTTTCGATTTGCCTTTGGACGAGACAGGTTCGCTGCCCGCTGTACTTTTTCCATCGTCTCCTCTTGCTTCAATATTTCACGGGCCCTACTCCTATAGAGGAAGTAACGGCACCTTAGCGAGTCCATCGGAGAGGGTCAAGGAGATTCAGGTCGTCGCTATTATTTATGAAGAAATTCCTTCTTTAGAAGCTTTGCTGGCATAGGCTTGCGACGCAAGGCGCCAGTAACAATCGCACTAAGGCTTCCTCAGTACATTGGTACACGATCACCGTACGTTTAAAATGAAGTTGCACAGGAAACCGAGGGGAATGAATCGGGAGCTGGTTGATGCGAAGATGGCCCAGGGGAAGCCCTGGGCCATCTTCAAGAAGGAACTATGTGCCGTCTCGACTGTACGGCACGAACCGCTATTTACCGCCCGGTGCCGCCACCTTCGGCGCGAACATCTCGAACACGCTTGGCGACCGTTCAAGGTAATCCGGCGGGAAGAAGTTAAAGCGTCGCCACAGCTCGTACCAGAGTGGAACGCGATTCATGATCACCCAGCCCAATACCTTTGTGCCCTGTCTCACCTGGGCTTGTTCGGGCCATGGCTGAGGATCATCAGGATCAGGAACGACCCAGAACCGGTAATTTCCTTTGCCATCGTCGATCTGATCGACCACCTTAATGACACCCCCACGAGTACCGGCCATCAACCCGGGCCAAGCAGGCAATGGAATAGCCGGCACTCCGAAGAACAGGATCCGCACTTTGCGTCCTGGCTTCAAGAGCGGAGAATCCAGTCCTTCCGCCACCATTTCAATCGCGGGGTCGGAAGCGAGTGGAGAAATGGTGACCAGGTTTTCCCCTTGCTTGACCGTCTCATTGATACCGACCTTAGCCATCTTGACAACGGTTCCATCCATCGGCGCTATGAGCTTAGCGGCTTCAATTCGTTGCTGAACGCCCTGTTGGCGGTAGGCGATATCCGCCAACTGCTCCGTAGCCTTGGCGGCCTCCGCCACCGCAGCATCGCGGGAGGCGATCGCATCCATGAGCCGTTGTTGCACATCGGCGGTGATTTGATCACGACCGAAGCTCAAAGCAGCCCTCGCCTGTTCCGCCGCAAGGAGACTGGCCTGTGCCGCCTGTAGGCCGGCCTTCGTCCCGATTTCAGTTTGGATCGTCAACTCCAGTTCGCGTTGGGAGACCAATCCGTCCCTGACCAGTTGCCGATGCCGATCCACGTTGAGTTGTGCCGTGTGCACGTCGATTTTAAGTTGCTCGACTTTCTGTTGAGCCTCACGAACCCTGTTATCGGCCTCGACCACTCTGGCCTCCGCCGATGGAACAGCGGCTTGGACTAATTTCCTCATCTCCCCGATTCTCTTGTTGAGTTGATCAGCCCGTGCCAAAGCCGCTTGGCGCGTTTGCTCCAAAGCCACCTTGCGCTGTTCGAAAAGAGGAAGAATTTCAGGTGCCATGAAGGTTGGATCGTAGTCTTCGAGTTCGCCGACGAGATCGCCCTTCTTGACTCTAACACCTTCGTAAATATGCCATGCCTTGACCCGTCCCGTAATTCGAGATTCGATGTTCTGCGGCCGGTCGTAGGGAGTATAAGCGGACACTTTTCCATTCACGGCGATTGTTTGTGTCCAAGGAACGAATTCAAGGACGATCAAAAAGAGCAAAAGAATCGTCAGGATCGCGCGAGATGCCGTGAACATTCCGCCTGGAATCTGCACCGCTTCCCAGCATGGCAACTTAGCCAATGTGGGACCCTGTTCTATTGTGATCGCTTCCAAGCCTACCCCTCGCTTGACCAGCGCACGTTCCCCGCTGCCTTCGACACCGCGACCTAGGCTAGCCATGGAGCCTCCATTAATTTACCGGTGTTGATTTGCCATTCCAAACGTTTACGCATGAGCATGATGCAGCATAATGCGACGATCGGCATGGTCGGTCAGGTTTGGATCCGTCGACACGAAGATGACGGACCAAGCTTCATCTTTGGAGCACAACCGACGCAGCACACGCTCTCGCAACGACGGCTCGAGCGAGTGTATCAATCCGTCAAATATGAGCACTTGTGGGCGTCCGAGAATCGCTCTGGCCAGGAGAATCTGCACGATGTGCGTCGGCGAAAGTGATTCTCCCAATGCCGAGATGTCGGACTTCACCCCGCGTGCAAGGCCCTCGATATCTTCTTCGAGTTCCGTGAATCGGAGAGCCCAATTGAGGTCATCATAGGTGACATAGGAACGTCCCATGACGATGTTTTCCTCGATCGTTCCCTTGATCAACGACAATTGGGAGTCGATCATGACACTGCGGCATTGGTTGATGGCATGCGGATCGATGTACCGAAGATCCACGCCATTGTACTGAACGACGCCATTGGTCGGCGTTTCCAGGCCACCCAACACTCGCGCCAAGGCGGTCTTTGCACTTGTCGTCCGCGCGTAGATACCGAGCTTTTCGCCCGGTGCGACATCGAGGTTGAAGCCATCGAACACGGACACTCCGTTGTGAATCAAGCTGACGCCTTTGCAGGTGACACGAACCCCTTGAGTCAAATGCTTGGGGAGTGCCACGGATGATTCGGTAGAGACGTAATCTTGTTCTTGCTTAAAAACCTCATCAAGGTGAGACAGCGATGCAAAGAAATAATAGACGTGCCCCATGTTTTTAATGAGAGAGTCAAAATTTATTACCAATGCCCCGACCACCGCTTGAACGGCGACCAACTGTCCAAGAGTCAACTGTCCTGATGCCATGAGCCACGCTGCAAGGGCAAGAGCTCCGGATTGGGCGATCGCTTGCCCCCCTACTGACCCGATGTATTGCCGCACGAGCACGGCAAATCGTGCCTTGCGCGTCTCAACATACCGACTGACGAGGTCATTCGTCTTCTGGATGAGAAAGGGCCGGCTGTCGGTGGCCTTCAACTGCAACGCATTGTTCGAGACTTCTTGGATGAAATTATAGACATCGTACTTCGCGTGAGACATGGCGAGTGTCGTCTTCAGCGCGCCGCGCGACAGCACAAAAAACGTGATGGCGAATCCGGCCATGAGCAGAAGGTTATACACAAGAAAATACGGGTGATACACAATCAGCACGATCATGCCGACCGTCCCGCCGACGACGACATTCAACAGGTCGATGAGGAGCGTAGACAATGCTCGTTGCATGAAGACCGTTTCGATGAAGTAATTGGCCAGCTCCGGCCTTGCCCCTCTGAATCGGTTCCGAGGAAGCTGCTCCACCATCGCAATCGCCACTCTGGCGAAGATTCGGCGTTGCACGACATCCACCGCGTAGAAATGGAATGTCTTGAACAGGCCGACGAACAACAAAACGGACAGCATGATACCGGTCAGAGTCCAGATCATGACCGGCTGCACCGCGTACGAAAAGGTGCTGACCAGCTCCTGCACAGTCAGCGGGATGATAAGAGAAAAGAACCCGACGGCCAGGGCGTAAGAAAAAATCAAACTCATGATTTTTTTCTCAGCCCGCATCGCCACGGAAAGCTGCTTCATCAGTGCTTCAAACAGGCCCGGATACCGTTCGCCCTGAGGTTCTTTCATGAGCACCCCCAGTATTATTACAGAATGTGATTGATCGGCCCCTTGCTGATCTTAATGACGACTGTACTACATCACGTTTGAGAACCCACTTCCAAGCCCATCGAATGAACTATACGGCAGTACCACCCTTCTTCCTGACATCAATCGCGTCCCGGCAGTTTACGACCGGATGAGCCGGCGGCATGTAATGGATCGCCGTACTTGGCGAGCACACTTTCAGCCAGCGGTTTCGACAGCGCCCCCCTTGCCCAGAGCATCCCTCCCCGTGACACGGCATAGTCGGCTTGGGCGCGGTAGAGCTCGTAGGCCGCTTCGACCACCGCACGCTCTCGTAGGTTGACGAAGAGCACGCTCGTGGCTCCCATATTGAACCGGGCTCGTTCGCCCTCTTCCAAAGTCTTAGCCAAGCGAAGACCTTCCGTCGCGGCTTTCACGCGGTCTCGGGCCCGCACAATAGCGGAAAGCCAATTATCCACGTCGATCGCAACCTGCTTTTCGGCGTAGAGCTGTTTATACGCCAATCGTTGCTGCTGCGCTTCTGCGTGAAGGACCTTCCCTCGGGCGCCCCGATTGAACAAGGGCATACTGAAGAGCATACCCACTCGGTAGCCGAACCCTCCAATCCAATAGATACCGCCCACCGCCGGTCCCCCCTCAAAGTCCAGTTTTGGAAGCAGGTTATTCTTCGCCAGTTTCAGCTCGATATTGTTCAATTTGGCTTCAATGTAAAGATCACGCACCTCCGGGCGATCCTCCGTGGCTTCCACTTTAAAGGCGGCGACATCATCTTCGCTCGGCAAGGGCGTTTCCCCTTGAAACTCCGGCGCCCATTCCGGCCTCGGCGTCACGGGCTGACCGTTCTCCCAGAGAAAGAAAGCCAGCTTATATTGTTCATACTCCACCTTGCGTTGCGCGGCAATCGCAGCCTCTCGACGTTTCTGAACCTCCTGCCTGGCTTCGACCACGTCGATCGGAGCGACCGCGCCGGCTTTGGATCGGCCCTCGACCATGCGATAGCGCTCTTCTGCGACCGCCAGCGCACGCTTCACCACATCGGCTTGTTTGACGGCGACCTGCCAATCCCAGTATTGGACGGCCCCGGCGAGGTAGAGATCTTGTCGTTTCTGGGCCACCTTCACCTCGGCCTGCGGCCCGGCGAGCTCCGCCTGTTGATACTCGGCGTACTCCTCGTTCATCATGAAGCCGCGCAGGAGATGAACCGCTCCGCCGACGATGGCAACTTGCTGAAGGTAGAAAAGACTGATATCTGAAGTAGGGAACGCCACCGGGCCGGTGGCTGCGCTACAGGTGAAGGAAGGACCCTCGCCACTGATCACACTACAATCCCCGAAGCCGTTACGGATGCCGCCGAACACCTCGAGCCCATAGGGATGCCCGATCTTGAGCATGGTATCGCTATAGCCGCCGGTCAATGTATTCGGCACGCCGGAAACGTTCGTCAGGTTATACGTTTGAAACCGGTCCACCTCGACCTCGTTCCGCAACCTCGGCTCCCACGCGCCCAACGCTTTCAGGATTTTCGCCCGAGCCTGCGTCCGTTCCAGTCCGGTCGCCCGAAGCAGCGGATGGGTCAACTCAATCCTGGCCAGCACCTCTTCAATGGTCAAGGGGGCGGTGCGGGTGGACTGCGCTTTCAACGTGCTTGAATCGTGCACCGGTTGCGCCACGGCGGTCACCGGCACCATCATCAACGAGAACAACAATAGAAGGATCAAGAAAGGATGCTCCTTGGTTGCCGAATTAATCGCGTCCCGGTCGCTTGTAGCCGGTCATGCCGGCCGCCGTCAGGGGGTTCCCATACTTGGCCAACTCGCTCTCGGGCCAGGGCTTCGACAGGGCTCCCTTGGCCCACAACATGCCGCCACGAGACACGGCGTAGTCGGCTTGCGCCCGATACAACTGGTACGCCGTATTCACCACGTTACGCTCCCGGAGGTTGACGAAGAGCACGCTGCTCGCGCCCATATTGAAGCGGGTCCGTTCGCCCTCTTCCAGCGTCTTGGCCATCCGCAGGGCTTCCGTCGCCGCCTTCACCCGGTCCCTGGCCCGCACGATCGCCGAGAGCCAGTTATCCACGTCGATGCTGACTTGTTGCTCGGTGTACAGCTGTTTCAAGACCAATTGTTGCTGGTCCGCTTCCGCGGCCATGACCATCCCACGGCCTTGCCGCTGGAACAGCGGCATCGCAAACTGCGTTCCATACCGATACCCCACGCCCACGATCCAGTCCGCGGGGGCCTCCATTCGCCCGCCATTGAAATCAAACGTCGGGAGCAGGTAGTTCTTGGCGAGCTTGAGATCGATATTGTTCATCTTGGCTTCGATGTAGAGGTTCCGCACTTCAGGCCGATCTTCTTTCGCTGCCATTTTGAATGCGGCGATTTCCTCCGCGGTCGGCAAGGGCGTCTCGCCCTGGAATTCCGGCGCCCATTCCGGTCGTGGGGTCACCGGCTCACCGCCTTCCCAAAGAAAGAGGGACAGTTTGTACTGCTCGTATTCCACCTTCCGTTGAGCGGCGATGGCTGCCTCTCGCCGATTCTGAACCTCTTGGTTCGCCTCGATCACATCGAGCGGCGCGGCCTTCCCACCCTTGGCGAGCCCTTGCATCTGAATGAGGCGTTCTTCCGCGACGGCCAATGTCCGCTTTTGCACTTCTGCCTGCTTCACCGCCACCTGCCAATCCCAATATTGGACGGCCCCGGCAAGGTACAGGTCCTGCCGCTTTTGGGCGACGTGGACCTCCGCCTGCGGCCCCGCGAGTTCGGCCTTTTGAAAATCGGCGTACTCGTCGTTCATCATGAAACCGCGGAGGAGATGGAACTCCCCGCCGAAGATCATTTGCTGCAGAGGATAGAAGCCAAGCGGATCAGGGACAAAACCAACCGTCCCGGCTTCGTGAGGCAATAATCCCGTCGCTCCACCAGGATCCCCGGTAGTGGATATATCCCCGAAGCCGTTGCGGAGCCCCCCCGTGACGCGGAAGCCCCAGGGATGGCCGAGCTCCAGCTTGGTGTCGTTAAATCCCCCCGTCGTCATATTGTTGGGATACAGGAAATTCCAAATTTGGATACGATTCACCTGGGTCGTATTCTTGAACAGTGGTTCCCAGGCCCCGAGCGCCTTCAGAATCTTCGCCCGAGCCTCCATTCGCTCGAGCCCGGTCGCCCGAAGCAGCGGATGGGTCAGCTCAATACGGGCGAGCACTTCGCTGATGGTCAAAGGCTCGGTGCGGACGGACTGGGCTTTCAACGCGCTTGAATCGTGCACCGGCTCCGCCAGTGCCGTCACGGGAAGCAGGATCAGAATCACGAATAATAGAGCGGCCATCGAAGGATGCTCCTTGTGCCGGGATCAATCGCGGCCCGGTTGTTTGTAGCCGTTCATGCCCGCCGCGGTCGTCGGATTGCCATACTTCGCCAAGGACTCCGTCGGCCAGGGCTTCGACAACAGGCCCCTGGCCCACAGCATGCCTCCTCGCGCCACGGCGTAATCGGCCTGCGCCCGATACAGCTGGTACGCCGATTCCACCACGTTGCGCTCCCGGAGGTTCACAAAGAGGACGGTGGTAGCGCCCATATTGAACCGGGTCCGTTCCCCCTCCTCCAGCGTCTTGGCCAACCGCAGGGCTTCCGTCGCCGCCGCCACCCGGTCTCTGGCGCGCACGATCGCCGAGAGCCAGTTGTCTACGTCGAAGCTGACTTGTTGCTCGGTATATTGCTGTTTCAGCATCAATTGCTGCTGGCCCACTTCCGCTGCCATAATCTTCCCACGCGCTTGCCGCTGGAACAGTGGCATCTCGAAGTGAAGCCCGGTCCGGTAGCCGATTCCCACGACCCAGTCCGTGGCGCCTTCGGTCGGCCCCCCCTCAAGAATCATACTGGGGAGCAGTTTGTTCTTGGCGAGCTTGATGTCGATATTGTTCATCTTGGCTTCGATGTAGAGGTCCCGCACTTCCGGCCGATCTTCTTTCGCCTCCACTTTATAGGCCGCGACCTCGTCTTCGGTCGGGAGCGGCGTTTCGCCCTGGAATTCGGGCGCCCATTCCGGTCGCGGCGTCACCGGCTCGTTCTTCTCCCAGAGAAAGAGGGACAGCTTGTACTGCTCATACTCCACCTTGCGTTGCGCGGCGATCGCGGCCTCCCGCCGCTTCTGAACCTCTTGGTTCGCCTCGATGACATCGAGCGGCGCGACCCTCCCGCCCTTGGCCAGCCCTTCCACCTGGACGAGTCGATCTTCGGCAACGGCCAAGGCGCGCTTCACGATCTCGGCCTGCTTGACGGCGACCTGCCAATCCCAGTACTGCACGGCCCCGGCGAGATAGAGATCCTGGCGTTTCTGCGCGACCTTGATCTCCGCCCGCGGCCCCGCGAGCTCGGCCTGCTGAAACGCGGCGAACTCTTCGTTGATCAGGAGGCCGCGCAGCAGCTGAAACGAGCCGGCGAGGATGAGTTGCTGCTGAGGGTAGAAGAGCTGGAGATCGGGGATAATCGCGGTGAAGTTCTGATTGACGCGATCCCCTATGCCGTTGCGGATCCCGCCCTGGACCCGGAAGCCCCAGGGATGCCCGACCTCGAGCTTGGTATCGTTATATCCGCCATTATTTATATGCGGAAGAAACTGAGCCGTCGTCGTGAGATTCCACGTGTTGTACCGTTCGACCTCTGTATTGTTCTTGAACGTCGGTTCCCAGGCCGCCAGCGCCTTTAGAATTTTCGCGCGGGCCTTCGTCCGCTCGGCTCCCGTCGCCTGAAGCAGCGGATGCGTCAGCTCGATGCGAGCCAGCACTTCATCGATGGTCAGTGGAGCGGTGCGGGTCGACTGGGCCTGCAATGCGCTGGAATCAAGAATCGGTTCCGCCAGTGCGGTCATTGGCAGGAGAACGACAACGGCCAATACCAGAGCGATCATGAGGGATGCTCCTTTCACATCGGTAGCGGACGGCGCCCACACTAGCAATCTCCCGCTTGTTTTTCAAAATAGATAAAACGGATTGGAGTTATCGGCTAATCCGATGTATAGTG
>CAYXKP010000017.1:2615-41536 GCA_964465695.1 uncultured Nitrospira sp. | reverse complement strand
CATCGGCACCGGCAGCCCCTTCTTCACCTTCTTCTCCAGCATGGTGAACGGACGCACCGACTGCTCATACGAAAAGCCGGTGATGACGCCGTCGGACGCTTGATTCTCGAACTGCAGAAAGTGCCAATGCGTATTGATCTTCGATGCCTGGAAGTTGATGTGGTCGTCGTCCAGCCACTCGCTCGTCAGCATCCAATCGATACAATCATAGATGTTGGCCCGCACGACCAGCGGATATTTGATGTCGCTCTTACGGACCTGAGCTTCCTCCTCGTGGAGGACATAGATCAGCCCGTCCCGGTCGACGACGGCCGGAGTATCGCCCTGCTTATCGGACAACGTCATCGGCGTCTGAATGAAATGCACGTTGTATTTTTTGGAGCCGGCATTCTCGGGACACAGGCTCCAGCGCCCGTTTTCCCCCGGCTTCGCCGGATACGAACTGGGCAACCCATCGTCGTCGAGGTGGATCATATCCAGCCACGGAGAAGGGTTGTGATTCTGAGAGAACGGCACGCGGCGGCCGAAATGCGGCTTCAAATGCGGCCACGAGATCTTGCCGGTGGCCGTCTCGAACACGATCGGCAGCCGCTCTCCCGGATGGGGCGATCGGTACCGCGGATTGGGCACCGTGTTTTCCGGCTCCGTCATCGCGCGCGTCCCTTGCCAGGCCCAATTCAACACGCTTGCGTCGTACGAACGCGTCTGTCCCAGCTCATCCTCCTTATGACCCGGCTTGCCCTGCGGCGGCAGCTGCATCTCAACCCAATCCTTGATCGTGACGACAGCCGGGTCCGCTTTCCAGTCGGTCTTGCCCTTCTCAATGATGCGGAACTGCTTCCCGAACCAATCGGCCGTCTTGCCGATCAGCTGATCGGACGTCACGCCCGCCTTGATGCGGCCGACCCGGTCCGGCAATTCGCGAAGATCCGGCATCACGTCGTTGTGATGCTCTCCCTGCTGCAGCGTGTTGTACACCCGCCAATACCCCCACATGCCCGCGATGTAATGGTGCGCGACATGGCAATGGAAGAGGAAGTCCCCGGCCACCTGCTGGCATAAGCCCGATCCGCATTCGGTTTCCAAGTCCATCGTCTCGGACGGTCCGATGACTTCCACATCGACTCGGTCGGACTTCGTGCGAATCACGGGATATTTGACCGGCCCGTCTTTGGCTGCATGCCACAAGGGCATTTCGTCGATCGCGCGCGGGCTCCGGGGCCACCGAATCGACCCGCCGTGCGGATGGTGAGAATGAAACACCTCCGACCCGCCATGCACGAGACGAAACTTTGCCGGATCGCCCAAATAGCTGCGCGGCACGGTCGTGGACGTATCGCCGAAGGTATAGGCGCTATAGGCCATGGACTCGTCTTCGAAGCCGAAATAGTGATGCTGTGTCTGCATGTTGTCGACGCCGAATGGCTCGCTCCGGTAATTCAGCGCACGCGCCACCGGCCGGTAGACGTCGGTCAAGGGATCACGCTGAGGAATGAAGTCGCCCTTTTTGTTCAGCGGCCGGAATGCCTCATCCCCGACTTCATGATAAATCACCACGAATTCCCGGAAGTCAGGCCCTGCTCCATTCTTGATGATAGCCTGCCATCCGCTGGCCATCGGCGTCGCCTCGCCGGTGCCTAACGGGTCGAGATATTCAGACCCCTTCGGCTCGACGATAAAGGCGCCGAACAGACCCATGACCGTCAGCTCGCGGTCGTTGCTGTAGGAATGGAACTGCCTGCCGCCCTCTTGCTGGGTCGGTGGAATGTACCACTCCAGCTCCACGGACTTCCCTTGGGCCGCGATGCTGTCCGGATTCGTCGTCGTCGCCGGCTGTCCCGTGGAGGCGACGATCGTGCTGGACCCGTGAATGTTGAGACTGACCTCTTCGCCTCCCTCCAATTGATTGCGCAGCGTCATCTTGATGCAATCGCCCTGATTGCCTCGGATGACCAACGGCTGAATCCATTGGTTCTGCAACCCGTTCTTGACGGCTCCGGGATCATACCCGTCCATCTCGCGGGCCGCCCGATTGGCGGCTTCCTCTTCCCGCACCTTTTCAACATGCTCGGTCAGGACGTACATGTACCCGGGATAGAAGTCGAGCCACATATTGAGCGAGATTTCGACGTTGATCGCCGAGATGTCGTACGTCCGGACAGGCGCCGAGGCCGGACATCGCCCGCCCGACCTCGACACCGGTTCCACACCGGGATTCGACATGAGCAACGCATCCTGATTTCCGGCGCCATACTGGTGCATCATCGTCAAATTATTGTAGGCTCCACCGGTGCGTTGGGCCGCCGCATCCTGTTCCATCTGCTGCATGATGCGCCGGTGCTGCCGCTCGACCATGGCGGTACGATCCGGTCGGCCTTCCATCACGTTCTCGACGATCGTCTGGCCCTTCAACTGTTCGGCCCAACCAGGCAATTGATGATTCATCGCCACATGCGGTGAGGTCTCGGCGAGCGCGGCCGACGGTGAAGAAACACATAGGGCCACGCCGACGAATCCGATCAAGACGCGAGTGGATAGGAAACTATGATCAAGCATAGACCGATCTCCTTCGTAAATTTAAGGGAGGGTGAAAGCGGCTCAGGCGACCGAGAACAAAGCAGATGTGGGTACATCGTTCGCCTTACCGGCTCCCCTGAGGCGGCACAGCCAGGTCCACCACCTTGTTTTCGTTGTCGACCAGCAGAATGACGGATTCGCCTTTCTGAAGCTTGGAGATTCTTTCGTGCATGACGCCACGCACCTCGAAGGGCCGTTCTCCATCTTCCGTTTTCAGCGTGATACGGTCGGCGCGAAGCGGCTCGACCACCGTCCCGTCGACCTGCCGGTTGGCGCCTGTGACGGACGACTTGTCTTCCAAATTCTTGTGGGCGTCCTTCGCCGCGCTCACACTGGCAAACGTCGCGTCGGTGACCTGGTTCGTTTCATCGAGTAGAAAGATCGCCGGCGTTCCGACCGGGATGGATGCCAGTTTGCTGCGGGCCTGCGAGCGAACCTTGAACGAGTGTTCTTTGCCGTCCACTCCCTTGATCACCACCAGGCCGTGCCCGACCGGCATGGTATCCGCAATCTTGCCCCGCACGACCTTGTGGCTGCCTGAGTGGTATTCCGGCGGATGATAATCGACGATAAGATTTTGTTCGTTCACGACGATGATAAGGTCGTCGCCCGGCTTGATGGCGGGAAAGTGTTTTTCCTTCGCCTGCTTCAGTGGAAGGAACCGCGGTTGGACTTCGCCGATATCGACCTTGATCTGGTCGGAGGTGACGGCTTCAACTTTGCCGAAGACCGTTCGGTTTCCCTGCAAGAGCTGTTGTTCAGTTTGATGCCCCTGGGCGTGATCGCCGGCATCGCCGGCTTGGGCGCACACCGATCCCAGCCCGGCCAAGGACAGCGCTGCGAGGATGATGGTTGTCACTCTGATCCCTTCCATGATGGCTCCATTATTTAAAGGAAGTTCGGCAATAGATAGTCAGGTTGGTTTGAGGCCTTGCGGCAGCCGCCATCCCCGCTGACTGCATGCCTGGACGTTATACATGGACGTTCAGACTTTCTGCTGGTCGAGAGCTACCAGCACGTTACACTGTGGTCAGAGAGCCGGTCACCGGGGGAACCCCTAGTTTCCTAAAAAACACAGACAATAGGAAACGAGAGGAAATGAGTGTGTGTTAGGGACGGGATTCATGGAAGAACAGAACCTACTGTTCTTCAGCAGATCAATGAAGGGCTGTTCATGTGCGCGAACAACAGCGGAACTTGCGGCGAACGTGGCTGGCTAGAAGAACGCCATGCCGGCGTAGGTTACGGTGGAATTGAACTGGTCGGTGATGCCGCGGTCGTAGCGAAGGACCTGACCCTTTTCCGCTTGGATCGAGCGCAGCAGACTATAGATGGGTGAGAAGCCGGAAATGCGGCGTTGATCCTGTTCTTTTTGGATGTACTGAGCGAACCCCTCGGGATTCAGTTCCTCCACCTGCTTCAACATTTCCAGATCCCGCTGCATGGAGCGATGGAAGGAAAAGTCAGTCGGCGGAGCCTTATCGCCGTAGCGCAGACCAAGGTGAGCCAACTCGCCTGCAGCCACGACACAGACGGTCTTCCCTGATTCAGCAACGGCTTCTCCGAGCGCAGTAAGAAATCGATTCACTGAGTTCCGAACGGCTGGATCCTGCAAGCTCGAAGCGGAGAACGACGACAGGATCGGCACCATCGTGAAGGGTTTGTCGATGACAGCCCGGAGGAACGGCAATTGAAATTCGATCGCATGTTCTGATTGATGCGCGAGATCTTCTTCGAAGTATTCCGGGACAACTGTCTTGAGGCGATCCATGATCCGTTGATCGACCGGTACCACACCGAGCGGCGTCTCAAAATCCTTGTCGGTGACGGCGAAAAGATTCTCCAGTCCCGCATGGGCGGTGCCGATGATGACATAGACATCGGGCTGCTGCGCTTCCTGCAATTCCTTGTATGCCCAGGCATAAACCGGCCCTGCTTGTTTAAGGTCGTAGGTGGGGGCGACGAGTCCCTTGATCAACTTGCCTCGATGTTCGGACGGCTTGAAATCAGGTCCCTCACCTGAGGTAAAGAACCCATCGATCTGTTTCTTCAACTTCACGGCATCGGCTTCATAGCCACGCCCGGCAAAAGCCGCCGGCCGAGCGGGCTGTATTCGATAATCGGTTCGGGCCTGTTGCCGTGCCGTTTCGGCTCGCGGCCCTTCCAAGAAAAGCTTTTCGTCGAGATCCGCCGCCAGCTGTTCCACCTTCCTCGGCGGCAGAAACTCACCGAACCGTTTCAAGTACAAGACACCGATCTCTTGCAGTGAATGGGCGCCATCGAAGTGTTGCACGATGAAGAACAAATTCAACGGCAGGACGAGCCTCTCTTTGCTCAGCCCACTCGGGTCCCAGAGCACGATCAGCTGATCGTCCCCTTGCGTAATCGGCGAGAATTGGAGATTCCGCAAGACCGGATACTGAGCTGAATCTTTGATGACACCGGTAGACATGACGGGGGACATTGTAGAGGGCCGACCGGAGTTGCTGCAACAACCGAAGATGGTTGTTCTGGTTTGTTCAGTTCATGTGGTGGTTTGGTGTTCGACAACCAGATCAGCCACATAAACGAGACACTCTGGTTTGTTTGGTCTATTGGTTTGTTTGGTTGGTTTGGTTTTGTAACCAGACAAACTAGATAAACGATACAAACCTCCTAGGCTTCAGGAGGCTCCGGTCGCGCACGCCGACTGAGGACGACGAGAGCCCCAATGGTCAAGAGGGCGAGCCAGATAGTCGGCCGTCCGTATGAGGCGTCGGAGAATTCGATCAAATCGGTCAACCGGCCGATCAGCAGCGACATACGAGCCATGACCGTATACCCGAACGCCGCGCCGAATGAAATCATCAGAAAGAGGATGCCGGTCCGCGCCACCACTTTCCCCGCCCCGCTGTGTTCAATTGAAAAGAAGAAGTAGAACAGGACCGAACTGACCCCGAGCAAGATGATAATGGCGTTGAGATTGCTGGCGGGATTGAGCAGATTCATCGAAAACGTCACCTGATCCGGCCCCGCGACCGACAATAACGGCCGAACCGTGTCTTCGATTTGCTTCAGAATGAAAGACGAAATGGTTCTGGGAATTGCCAGTCCCGCTCCCATCCCGACGATGAAAGCAAACGCATAGCGCGACATCCAGGCAGCCTTCGGCACATAGCGAGTCAGCATCAGCATCCCGATGGCCACGGGGATCAAAAGAGCGAATTCTCCATTGTCCACAATCGGCTTAATGATCAGGTGCATGATCACGGTATCGTAGGTTTTTACGATCAAATAACCGACCGAGACTCCCACATACAGGTGCTCCGCCAATTTGAAGAGCGGGTTGTCTTTATACAGGAACGTGAAGATAAGGAGGGTCAACCCCGTTGCGACCCACGCTCCTACGATCAACTCAAACGGCATGGCATCCCCCGATAAGAAGGCGGGTTGTGGAAGTCAAAACTGCGCCGGACACTTTCTTTGCGTTTTTCATTCTCAACCTCGACCTTGACCTTCCTGGCTTCTCTGCTGCCGCAGCGAAAAGTAGAACAGGTTGCACATGATCACCAGGACGATGATGGCGATATGCGTGGCGGACTGCGCATCCATCCCGGCCACCGCTTTGCCTTTCTGTCCGATCAGGCTTTCATATTCCGCTGCGCCGCGGAGGCCGCCGATCAGGCCGTTGATCTGCCCGCTCCTGAGCAACGGATACAGCCCCGGTGCCATCACTCCGGTACAGCCGCCGCCCAGTTCGAATTTATACTTATCCTTGCCGAACACATACCACTCTTCCACTCCCGGACGTCCGGCCCCCAAGCTCACCATGTACGCGACATCCTTTAAGCTGCGCACCCCGTCCAGAACCGGCAACTCCTTCGTGGCTCTGCCGCCATAGTCGCTGGGAAATGCGGTATAGAGGTCCTGGCCCATGTTGATGATGACCGCTTGGCCACCCGGACTCCATCCCAGAAAGGCATAGTCCGTTCCGTATTCCTTGCCCATTTCCTTGGCGACCATCGTCACGATCTGATCCGCCATCCCGGTACCGGATACCCATAGGGTCATCGTAATCACGCGCAGATTTTTCTTAAAGGCATGACGCAGGAGGGCTATCGCTTGCGGGTACAGTTCGGGTTTCGACGCGGGATCAAAATCGATCGAGAGGAGAAAGACGGAATGCTCCGGAAGCGACTCGATATGGTCGTACACACCTCGTACTTCCGATGAAATTTTGATCGGCAGTCCCACCGGGTACAGCAACGGCAAGAGCGTGCAGAGACCGATCACCAGGAAGATGATCCGCCGGTCGATCTTCAGCATGCGCTCCGATAAACTCATGAACCGTCCCTCGTGAAACGTGAAGCGTATCCCACGCATGCACAACGAAATACGAGATACGAACAACGTGGCGCGCTATTCCTTCCCCCCGCCAAGATACGACCGTTCCACGCCGAAGATGATCTTGAACGACAAGGCCACGGCTCCGAGGCTCACACCGATCAAAATAGCTCGGCGCACAGAGGCGTTGAGCACATTCAAAATCCACGAAGACACATCGCCGCTCAGGGGAATCAAATACTCGCCCAGCGGCACCCGTCCCATCATGACGATCACTGCCGCCACCAAGAGCACCGCCGCTTCACGACTTTTGGCTCTGAACGAACGATAGGCCGCGGAGGCGATAAAGAAAGCCAGGATGGCAAACATGGTCCCTTGCAAGGGCACCATCATATAGTTGTAGACCCAACCGAACGCCGTCATGGCCCCGTCGATACTTTCCTTTCCATTGGCCCACAGTCCCACGGCAATCGTTCCGAGCATGCCGGCATACAAGACAAGGCTATAACCCCACCCGGCCTCTTGACGTGTGATCTTCACGGCGTGTTGATGGAACAGGCTCGTCACACCCAAGACCAATGCGAATCCGCCGATGATCTGCAGCCACTTTGTGGCGGAGGTCAGCATCTGCTCCGAGGCCGGATGCGGCACATAGTACTGGGCCGCAAACAGGAGGCCCGTGATGAGTGTGATCAGGAGCGGAAGTTGACGGCGTAAAAAAATCATTTCAAGTCCCGAAAGAGATCCAGAAATATCTGCGGCCATTGCGCGCCGGTGATGACGCCGGCCGTGGCCAATGTAATACCCACGGCAAGCACGCTCAGGATTACGGCCTTTCCGATATCCTGACCGCGAAGCGTCCCCACTTGAACCGGTTCTTTGGAAAGGTACGCGCTGGCGGCATAGAGCTCTTCGCCGATCAGCGTGTAATCGCACGTCGTCACGAAGAACGGTAACTGGTGATCCGAATCGGTGCCCGCAATCTGAATGGCCCCGGTACCGGCTCCGGTTTCCGTCAGCAGCAAGGACTCGGCAAAATAGGCTCCCATGAAAAAATTGGCCGCCGGTTTCTTCCGCAGCATGATGCCGTCCACCGCCGCCGTGTAGCTGAACTGATCGGCCGTGATAAAAAAGTTGGTGTCTTCCTTGAAGAGATCGGGTTTTCCCGCTTCCAGATAGGCCTGCTTGGTAATCTCTTGGCAGACCGCCATCGTGATCGGCTCCCGGTGCGGTACCAGCAATTCCGTTTCATACAGCGCCGCCCGTTTCGCCACCTTGCCCAAAATGACGGCCGCCGCGATGGTCGAGGGATCATGCAGATCATGCGCGCCGGTGAGATACAGGATCGGTTTGCCCAATTCCGTCGCGCGTCCGATCGCTTCATCCACCGCGTCAAGACCCGGGATACGACGCAAGAAGATCTCGTTTCGCTTGGCATGGCTGATCGTGTAGAAGACGAGCCCTCCGAACGAGATCGCGATGATGAGGTTATTGAGTTGATTCCAGTTGAACCAGTCCGGTGAGGGTGTGCCGACCGATACCGGGCTGACCATCCGCCGATCGTCCTGCACCGCTGCGACCGCCACCGCATAGGACGTCCCGTCCTTGATCTCGACAGCCTTCGCGCTTCTGATGACGATCTGATGCCAGCTTTTATCGACGGTCCTCGTCCACCAGGCTGTTTTCGTGTCCTTGACATACTTGGTGTTCGCCGGAAACTCCGCGATGATCGTCAGTGATGCCTGGTCGGTGACCGTCGCATCGCCGATTAAGACTTGATAACGGACCTCCGGGCTATCCCATGGAGCGGGAGCCCACTGTACCGTGAGACTCCCGCCTCCATCACTCGGTGTATCGAAAACTCGCACGTCTTGCGGAGCCATGATCGGTGTCTCAGCCGAGGCGTAAGACGGTAGCAAGCTGGACGCACAGCAAATCATGAATAGCAAGGGCCATGTGAAGCGGCCTCCATCCCCTTCCATGAGATACGCGTCACGCTTCACGTTTTCATGCTCCCTCGATCACCTCGATATTCGTCCGTGGGACGACCGCTTTTGTGCCGTCGGGAAACTTCACTTCCAAGACCCGCACCTCGCTCTCGGTCGGGATCTTGGTCAGTTCCGGTGGAAGAGCAGACACTTCGCCGATGCGGCCGAACATCGGATCTCGGATGATCCGAACCGGATCGCCGAGCCGAATACCCTCCCGTTGAGACTGAGACGTCGTCCTTGCGTTTCCGACTTCCTGCGGGACGATAATCTCGGGACGAATCACCCCGGCTCTGATTTGTGTCGCACCGGAGATCGAGGCTTTCCGGCCTGCATGGCGTGAGAGCAGCTTGAACGTCTTGGCCGCCATCGGAATCGTTCCAAAGCCCTCGGTCAAGATCAGCGTAAACCCCACCTGCTCCGTGCCGGTGATCGCCACGCCAAGGTCATAGCCCAACAACGCACGTAGGTCTTCATCGTGTATTCCGCCGACCACCAAGCCGGCGACACCGACTGTCTTGGCTTGCTTCATCGCGTCGGCCGAAAGGAACGAGCCTCCGACCACGACTTTCCCCTTCATGGTCGAATTGAAATGACCGGGAGTGAGGGGTTCGTCCGGATCCTTCACTGCCATCGCAAGTTCGCCGGATGTCTCCCCTCCGATGCCGAAAATTCCTTGGACAAGGCTGCAGGTGGTTTCCACGACGGCACCCTGCTGTGGAATCGTTTCGACGATGGTTCCATCCACATAGGCCAGCAACTGAAGCACTCGTGGAGGCTCGCGCAGAAGCACTTGGCCCGTCACGGTCGACACCGATTCAATTCTGCCCACGACCGGCGACCGCACCTCGGTCTTGAACCATTTGATCAACGGCTTGTTCTCCGCGATGATTTCATCTCGCTCAACGGAGTCGCCTGCCTTCTTGACCAGATACTCTGGGATTTCTCCCGGTGCCACGCTCAGCTGATTGGCGAGATTGATGGGGAATACCTTCCCCGGTAACTCGGCTCGGGCCACGACGTGATCGGAACAAACACGATCTCCGACATTGACTGCAACCGTCCCGGGTAACGGCAACATGCGCCGCCGGTAAATGATCGTATGATCGGTGACGGTTAAGCCGGGAGTATAGGAATGAGCCATGAGAAAAGGACGAGGTTACGGTTAAGGTTAATGTTGAGGTCTAGGGACGGCAGTGTCATGCAGCAGCCCGACCGACCTTAGCCTTTGCCTCACGCTCCTTTTGGGTAAAGCGAGACGGCATCAAACCATTTTTTCAGGCCCGCGATGCGCCCTTGTTGGTCTGCCGGAAGCCTGAGCGGTCGGCCGCGGCCATCGAACAAGAGTCCTACGACGCCGCCATGAACTTCCTTCGTGATCGCCGCGCCGACTCCTGCACCCATATTGATCCCCTTAGCCGGCTGCACTTTGATCGCGGCCCGCTTCTCGGACGCCAACTGAAACAGTTTCAACTCGCCGAACTTCAATTGCTCTTTGGTCGTCTTTCCCTCAGGCCACGTAATTTCATAGTCGGCGCACACCTCACCGTCTTTTCCCTGTCCGATCGGCGCCACACAGGTCCCGAGATAGATCATGCAATCTCGCACGAACACATCGGTCGCCGCCTTCTCATTGATCGTGGAGAGCACTCCGAGATGCGGCATCATAAAGATGCTGTCCACGGACAACCTGGTACAACCCATCGGCTCATAGGCATCGACCATCATCAGCATCGATTGGATACGCCGTGGGGCGTGCGAGAGGATTCCGCCGCTTCCGACGATCAAATCGAGCTTCAACATGTCGATCAACGTCTTGCCGGAGGTCTGTTGTTCGAAGACGTCCGAAATCGTCCTTTCTTGCTGCACACCCTTCAACCCTGTCGCCAGCGACTTGTGATGAATCAAGGCCAGCCGCAAGGCTTCACGCGCGATGGCCTGCTCGATTTGCAGTTCGTCGAGTGTCTGCGGAATGGTCGTCGGACGGATCATTTTGTTCTTGATCCGGTTGCGCAACGTCTGCTCATCGATCGTGAACGGCACCCAGCGCATGATATTGGCCAATCCCGCTTCGGCGAGCACGTTCGACACACTGTACGACATGCCGAGATTGGCGCTCACCGTCCGGTTGAACACACCGTCGAACACGGAAAACACGTCCGTGGTCGCTCCCCCGATATCCACCCCGATCAAATTTAAATGTTCCCGTTTGGCGATCGTCTCCATGATGAGACCGACCGCAGCGGGCGTCGGCATGATCGGGGCCCCGGCCATGTCGATCAACTTCTTATAACCGGGCGCCTGTTGCATGACGTGCTCAAGAAACAGATCATGAATCTTGTTTCGCGCCGGCGACAAGTTTTCCCGCTCCAGAACCGGTCGGATGTTCTCCGTCACAACCAGCGCCGTTTTATCCTCCAGGATCTTTTTGACCTGCGGTTGCGCTTCCTTGTTACCCGCATAGATCAGCGGTAACTTGAAGGTCACTCCGAACCGTGGACGAGGCTCCGCCGCCGCCACGTATTCGGCCATTTCGACCACGTGCGTGACCGCCCCTCCATCGGTCCCACCGGACATGAGGATCATGTCCGGTCTCATCGAACGGATCCGCTCGATCTTCTCGTGCGGCAACCGGCCGTCGTTGGCCGCCAAGACATCGATGACAATGGCCCCTGCGCCCAGAGCCGCACGCTGCGCGCTCTCGCCTGTCATGTTCTGGACGACGCCGGTCACCATCATCTGCAACCCGCCGCCGGCGCTGCTGGTCGAGATGTAGATATCGACGCCCGTCTTCCCGTCCCGACAGGGCGTGATAATCCTGTCCCCGTTCAGAATCGTCCGACCGGAAAGCTCCTCGATTTCCGCAATGGCATTCAGCACACCGCGCGTGACGTCTTCGAACGGGGCCTCCACCGTCGTCGGCGCTTCACCTCGATAGGTCTGCCGATATTCGTCGCCGACTTTTTCGATAAGAACGGCCTTCGTCGTCGTGCTGCCGCAGTCGGTGGCGACAATGACGTTGAGCGGACGCGCAGTTTTCGCCTCAAGATTATGGGGTGTCATCTCACTCGCTTGGCGAAAACTGCGTCGTTCGTATTTCGTATCTCGTCGTTCGCATGCGAGATACGCTTCACGATTAACGTTTCACGGCAGGATGTCATCGAGCCGTTGCTCCCCGTGGAGCAGACGTGGCTTCAATGATGGCGATCAATCGAGTCACCGTGTCACGGCGTTCAAGCAATCGGGCGACTTGCTCGACTTCTTTCACGTTGAACGCGCAATCGATGATCGGTGTGATGAAATGCAGGGCCTGACTTCCCAGAAAATTCATGGGTCCCATCGATTCAAGGAACATCGTCGCCGGGGTCGCCATGCCGCGCTTGACGATCGTCTCGGCAATCCGCTCCAGCAACCGGACATCTTCGACGGCGAGCGGCTGAGTCTCAGGCCGGACGGCAAACGCATGGCGGAGCCCGGCTCGCAATTGAGCCAATTTTTCGGCTGTATTTCCCTTGAAGAGCGATCGCATTGCTGCAGGTCGGATAAGCACACTTCGGGCGGATCGCATTATATGAAGGGGGTGGAAGAGAGTCAATTCAATGTCGTGTCCCACAATTCGTTCCAGCTCCCATCCGTATAGGTCCGGGCATGCTGGGGCTGCGCGACGATCAATGGGAGCGGATTCGCCTGCTGATTCCAGAAGAGTCAATTCATCCTGTCATCGAGACTTACTGACAGGTGAAAACGACATCTCCGTTAGTTTTATCCACGATGATGGCGCAATAATAGCCATACGAAATGACCTTCGCTTGGACCGGGCCAGGCTGAAAACGACAGAGGACCTGCATGGTCCCCGACATCAGTTCGACCCCTTCGATGTCCAGCTCGACGAAACGATTCGGTTCGTGGGAGACAATCGCCAGCAACATGTGTTTTTCGAAATCGATACACGGACGGTGGAGAATGGGGTCATCGCTCGGTTCCGCCGATTCCGAATGTGAGGTAAATTGCATCTCTCCTTCAGGAACGCGATCGATAAAGCGATCAAGACTGCTCTTATCCCTGATCACAAACTCAGCCTTCGTGAAGCTGACATGGTTGTGCTCTCGTGGCAGAATACAAGGGATAAGGCGGGCCAATCCCTGCGGGTCGGGCGTAGAGTTCCCTGTATTGTAGAGACCATGAAATTTACGAACAATGGATACAGGCATCAGCTCGTCCCTATGCTGTCTACCGGCATATCTGGGGTGGAGTTAGATTTAAGGCGGGAAGAGGGTAGTTTGTAAGCTGTCTCCCCCCTTGGTTTACGGGCTGCACATGATCAAGTAGGCATCCCTTACTCACAACCGCAAAAGGAATTGTTCACGAATCTCTTGTGGTTTAAAGACTCCCCGTTCGGTGATGATACCGGTGATAAATTCAGCCGGCGTCACGTCGAAGGCGGGATTGTAGACAGCCACATCTTTCGGGGCAAGCGGGTGGCCGCCGTGGATGGTCGTTACCTCCAAAGGGCTTCGCTGTTCGATCGGAATATCAGTCCCCGATTTCGTCTTCATATCGATGGTCGAATAGGGAGCCGCGACATAGAAGGGAATGTTGTGGGCTTTTGCCAATACCGCCACGGAATAGGTGCCGATCTTATTGGCCACATCCCCGTTCGCTGCGATCCGATCGGCGCCGACGACGCAGAGATGAATCGCTCCCTGCCTCATGAGTGAGCCGGCCATGTTGTCGGTGATGAGCGTGACGGGTATTTGATCCTGCATAAGCTCCCATGCCGTGAGACGCGAGCCTTGAAGTACGGGACGAGTTTCGTCGGCAATCACCTTGATTTTCTTGCCTTGCTCGCAGGCCGCGCGGATCACCCCTAACGCCGTCCCGTACCCCGCCGTCGCGAGCGAGCCGGCATTACAGTGCGTCAATACCGTCTGCCCGTCCTTGATCAGCCCGGCGCCATGTCGCCCCATGGCTTTACAGAGCGCAATATCTTCTTCAAGTATGACTTGAGATTCTTCGACAAGGGCTCGTTTGATCTCTGAGATCGGCTGCGCTCGTAAGGACTCCAGCTTCTGCCTCATTCGCCCGATGGCCCAGAACAGATTGACGGCGGTCGGCCTGGTCGCCGCCAACTCATCGCAAATCTTGAAGACTGCCGCTGCAAAAGAAGAATAGTCCGCCGCATGTATCGCCTGCGCACCTAAGGCCACCCCCATCGCCGCCGTCACGCCGATTGCCGGCGCTCCGCGAACTTTCAACTTGCGGATCGCGTCAGCGACCGCCTGATAGTCTCGGCAGTCGAGGAATTCAACCGTTTCAGGGAGCCGGCTTTGGTCGAGCAGGCGGACAGCGCCGTCTTTCCATTCAACGGTGGGAACCATGGTGAGAACTTCTAGCGGGAATGGAGAAAGAGTGCAAGGCCTATCTCTGACGTCCGCTGATTTCCAACACGGTGATCATCGCGGCGATCAAACCGGCCTGAATGAGGAGCATCACGGCTTCCATCGTGCCGGCCTGTCGGAGCGCCAATGCCGCCAACCCGAGACAGATCGTGAAAAGAAAAATCATGGCGACGCTGGCTTGCCGTGAACCAAGAGCCCGTTCGAGGCGATGATGCAGATGATCCTTTCCGACGTAGTCCAGCCACTCTTTCACGGATCTGACTTTCCCGGTGATGATACGCTCCACGGTAATATGGATCATGTCATAGATGAGCACGCCGAAAATCAGCAGCGGATTGCTGAAGGATACGATAGGACTCGAGTCCGCCCAATTGCCTTTCACGGCCAGACAGGCCAGTGTGAACCCGATGAACGTAGAACCGCCATCGCCCAAAAAGATCACAGCCGGCCTGACACCTCGAAAATTGTAAGGAAGAAACCCCAGGCCCGCTCCGACCATGGCAATCGCCAACCAGCCCAACCCCGCCTGATCGGTCTCAAACGCCACGACGCCCATGAACCCAGCCATCAGGACGGCAAGGCCGGTCGCCAATCCATCCATGCCGTCGAAAAAATTGAACGCATTCGTGATTCCGACGATCCAAAGGAGCGTGAGAAGAAGGTTGGCCGTGTCACCGAGTGAACCGGGCGAAAACACCGTCAAGACCTTACCCGAAGCGATGACGATACCCGCCGCCAGCAATTGTCCGGCCAGTTTGACAGAGGCCGGTAATTCGCGAATATCGTCGACGACCCCGATGATGAATAGAAGCGAGCCGGCAGCCAAAATAGCGACCATCCAATCGGGGATGATCGAGTTCAAGAGCAGCGATCCGATGAAGCCGGCATACAGGGCGAGTCCCCCGAGCCTCGGTGTGGGAAGGACGTGGATCTTCCGGTCAGCCGGGATATCGACAAGATCCCAGCGATGACCCACCCAAACCATCAGGGGGGTCAAGGCGCCGGTACAGAGAAATGCAAAGAGGAACACATGCAGCCATCGCAAGCCTTCAAGGTGAAAGAGCTCTTGAATTGAAGGGATGGCCAGAGCAACGGCCCCGAGCGCCCCACCGCACACGGCCGGAGTGATCCAGCGCCACGTCGTCGTGTAGAACGGGGGAGCGAATTCGGTTTCGAGTGTCTTCATGACCACTCCGAGCGCAGTGCGATATGTACTTGGGCTACATCTTCATCCGTGAGCGACGGGAACAGAGGAATGGAGAGTGCCGTGCGCTCGGCTTCTTCCGAGGCCGGGAAACCATCCAACTCCAGATAACGATGGAGCGAGCGAAACACCGGCTTCCGGCATTGAACCCCGCGGCTTTCAAACCGTGCGATCTCGCGGGCCACGCCGTCCGCCTGATCGGACAGGTCCGGCATGCGCACCACGAACCGGTAGTATACGTGCGTGCGGCCGGCCGGTACGATCGGCTGCACGAGGGCTGTGCCGTTCAATGTCGCCCGGTATTCGTCGGCGAGCGAATGCCGTCGTTCGAGAAAGCCTGCCAGGCGGTGCAGTTGTGTCAAGCCGATCGCGGCTTGAAGATCGGTCATCTTGAGATTCGTCGCGCCCTGACGAAGCGACGGCGCCTCGTCGTATTCCCTCAGCATGCGTACCCGTTCCAACACACTGTCGTCGCACGACAGCACCATGCCGCCTTCACCCGCGCAGAGCAGCTTGGTTGCATAAAAGGAGCAGACCGTCAAAAGACCGACCGATCCCACGCATCGTCCTTGCTCCATCGCGCCCAGTGTCTGCGCGCAGTCTTCAATGATCGGCACTCCCAACCGTTCCAGCTCCGTCAACTCGGCGGGAAGGCCGAACAGATGAGGGACGATCACGGCCTTGGTTTTCGATGTGAGCGCCCGTCGCGCGGCTGTCGGATCGATCGAAAACGTTTCCAGGTCGATATCGACCACACGCGGCATGGCTCCGACGCGCTGGATGGCCAACCATGGAGCGGCACAGACATAACTGGGGAGGATGACCTCGTCGCCTGTTCCGATTCCCAATGCTCGAAGTGCGACTTCCAGCGCCGCCGTCCCCGAACTGACGGCGACTCCCCCGGCCAGGCCCAGATAAGCTGCCATCCCACGTTCGAACTGCTCGACCATGCCTCCTTGGGCCAACAGACGAGATCGCAAGACGTCGATCCCCGCCTGAATCTCATCCGTTTCAATAGCGGGTCGTGAGTGAGGAATCATTGCAACCACCGCCGTCATACTCCGATATTGATGAACAATCGCAGGGGTAAGAAGCCTTCCGCGGTTTTCACCCGGCCTTGAATCCCACGAAAATGCGCCGATGATCTCACGAGATCCGCGATGCCGATCCCTTCGATATTGGTTTTCTTCACCTGTGACGCATGGGCTTCCAACGCCTGGATTTTGCGATCCAACGCATGCTGGATATCCACAAACACCGTCGGGGCGAAGTTCTGCGTGGTGGGTCCTTCATAAAACAGCACGTTTTTCGTGTACCGCGTGGCCGTAATCGTGCTCATCGCCAAATGCCGGTGGTCTTGATGCGTGTCATCATGGTAGTGCACGAAGATAAAATGCGGCTCGATCTTCCGCACGATCCCCTCGACGGTTTGGATCAGATCTCGTCCGAGCGGAACTTCCGTATCCTGGTAGCCTCCCCAGAACACTTCTTCGGCTTGAAGCAGTTTGGCCGATCGTTCTTGCTCTCTTCTACGAACCGCTCCGTTGCCGCCCGCCCCACCTTGCGTCATGACCATAAGAAAAATGCGGTGACCGTTCTCCGCGTATTTGATCAATGTTCCGCCGCATCCGACTTCGATGTCGTCCGGATGGGCGCCCAGCGCAAGAATGCGCATCGGTGCGTTTTTCATACGTACTCCTCCTATACGCTCGTCAGCGAATGATCCATCGATCGTGTTTGGCGCAGTGCCGTAAGTGCGTCCGGCCCCTGCATGAATAAGAGATCAAGTGCGGACAGATTCGGCTCAAACGGCTCATACACCTGACGATAGACCGGGTGCTTGAATATTTGTGTTTCAAGCCGTATCCCGGAGGATTCGAATCGCGGTTTATCCATGTAGCGCTCGGCTCCCGGTCCGGCAAGATACCGCGTGGCACCGACCGTCCGGCACAAATCGATCAAACGATCCGTGGCTTCGTCGCGAGCCGAGTATTGAGCGGCGCTATGGATCGGGGTGGTGATCCCATAAGCCTTCAGCAACCATTGGACGGTCGCCTTGCTGAGCTCGCTCAACTTGTCCCAGGGGACCGCGTAGAGCTCGCGTAACTGATCCAGATATCGATCACGGTACGGCGCTCGAGCGTAATGCATTTCCAGAGCGCGGAGGTGCCGCGCTTTCCACGCAGCGGTCGGATTGATCCGGACCTCGTCGATTCTTTGCCCGAAATGTTGCCGTACTGGAACCGTCAACCACTGCCATCCCTTCGCGGTTCTGATGCGGTTACGATTTTGCCATTCGTTCTTCTTGAACTGGACGGTATCCAGCATGATAAACACGTCGGCCTGATCGATTTTGTCGAGATATCCAAGCCACGGGAGAAATTGCGGTTGATGAATGGTCACACGCATGCTTTGCTCGGGCACCCAGCCCTGTTCATGTCTGATCCGTTTCTCGGCGAGACATAGATCGGATTCGTCAATAACTCCCCGCTGTCGCCGACGACCTCCACGCGATAATTGGACCACTCTGCGGGTCGCGGATCGCGATCCTCAAGTTCTATGTGCAAAGGAGTTCGGCCTTCGATCTGTTGAATGACCTGACCCGAACGAATGACGCGAAGCTTGACTCCATGCTGCTTTCCATCCGCGGCGGAAATTCCGACACGGACGACGAGATCGCCGCACCGGCATCCGTGAAGAGTTTCTCCGATCCCCGCGGACCCTCCGCCGTTCAAGACACGAAACTCGTCAAGCCGAAGCAGGGTATTCTGATCGCCTCTCGCGACGGCGTAGGCTCGGCCGGCCCTGAGCGCGGCCATGATCCCGGCTATTGTATGCGCAGGGGTCTCAATGACGGTGTACACCCGGTCGAGGTCTTTCCCCTTGTCGTTCGCGCCATGAAATGCCACTTCTCCGATCAGTACGGGGAACGTCTGGTGGTCCCGTGTCATGCGCGATCGTAGCGCTTGATCCCACAGGCCGCCCGGGGCGACGACCCGCCTGGCGTCTTGGTAGAGTCCACCGAAGCCTGTGTAGCCTTGTGTCAGGATCAACGCTTCGGGATGAGGCTCGGTCTTGACCGTCACCGTTCCGAACGGGCCAAACGAGTCCTGACTGAAATCCCGAGCTTCCGTCATCGACCAGAACACCAATGCGCCCCGTTCAACCGCCCGATCGATCAAGGCTTGATAGGGCCGATACCCGATACCGCGATCATAAGAACTGTAGACAGGCGTCTTCATCGGCCAGGCATTGATGATCAGTCCAAGGCTCGTCATCAAAAGGACGACGGTAAAAATATGGCGCGCACGACCTTGGGACATGATCGCCTGCGAGTATCTCGATCGCCGGGAACTCCTCCGCCAGGCGACTGGGATCAATAGGAGGAGCGGAAGTCCGTTGGCCAAGCTTTTCCAGCTCCATACGAACGACGACGGATTTCCCCGTGCAAGAAGCCGCTCGTAATCCTCGGCTTTTTCAAGTCCGACAACCAGGAGGTTCCGTTGCGCGTCGTTCATGGTGAGATTCCCCTGGAATAGCGAGCCGGTCCAGTAATAATGGGGGCCCACTTCAACCCCGGGGATGATAATCAGATTTGGATGACGGCTGCGCACCGCCTGCACCTCATCGAGAAATCGTTGGACGCCGTATTCCATGACCGAAGGAAATGTGACCTGGTACTTAATAAATCCTTCGAAGGGCGGAAGGCCATAGTCATATCGCAGCGTAAAATTTTCAGAGAGGATCAAAACGTCCAACTGTTGTTCCTCCGCTCTTCTGGCCAACGATTCAAGACTGAACGATCCCGTACTCACCGTACTGTGGACATGAATCGCGGACCGCAGAGAGTACTGCCCCGTGGTTGGTGCAGCAGCCGACTCTGCTGAGACCTGTGCCAGGCTCAGTGCGGCCGCAAACAGGACGGTTTCAACTCTAGGCCGGTTTCTACGCATGCGCCGCTGCAGCCCCTCCGTAGACCAACTCAATGGCACGGACCATGGCGGGAACACTGTAATCGGTTCCAATGCTCTCCATCGCGTTTCGTCCTAATGTGCAGGCGCAGGTGGAATCGGACAATATCCGTCGCAAGGCGACCGCCAGCGCCGCACTATCTCCGGCTGGAACAAGGAGACCATTTTCTCCATCCTTCACCACGGCAGGAATTCCCCCCACGCGACTGGCAACTACCGGAAGTCCCGCCGCCATAGCCTCGATCAAGGATCGGCCCATTCCCTCATTGAGCGACGGCAAGACGAAACAATCCATCCCGGCCAAAGCCAGTTCGATATCCTCCCGATGGCCTGCCAGATGCACGGCGTCGCTGATGCCGGCTTTACCGGCCTGGTGCAGCAGTGCGCCATCCTGATCGCCGCTGCCGATAATGACGAGATGCACATGGGGAAGTTCCTGCCGCAAAAGAGCGACGGCATCGACCAAGAACCGATGCCCTTTAATATCGGTCAACCAGCCGACGGAGCCGATGACCAACGCGTCAGGCGGGCAACCGAACCAGTCCGGCATCACCTTTCGGCCCGTCCGGGCCCGCTTAAAGCGGCCGACGTCGATACCGCTGGGTATGACGGTAAATCGATCGGCACACCCGACGTCCCGTTCAAGGTGCTCGGTCTTTTCGACTGCGGTCAGTGCGATCAACTCATCGGTGATCCACGCCAGAGCGCGCTCGATCTGTAGGAACCCCCACGAGGCGAGCGGACCGAAGTGACCATAGAACACATGCCCATGCGGGGTATGAACAATCATGGGAACGCCCGTAAGCCGCGCCGCGAGCCTACCGAGGACTCCAGCTTTGGATGTGTGGGTGTGTACAATGTGGGGTTGTTCCAGTCGCAAGAGGGCAATCAGTTTGCACAGCGCCGCCAGATCGTCCTGTGGGCTGACATGACGGACCAGTGACGGTACGATGTGATAACGGATTCCCTTCTTCTCCAAGAGCATAAGATTTTCCATGGTTGCAGGTAGGCCCCCCTGCGCGTCCCACATTACCGCTTGTCCGGTGACCACCACGGGCTCGAACTGGGTGCGATCATGTCCCAACGCGGTGAGCATGGTGTTCCGGGCTGAGCCACCATGATCCAGCCGCGTAATGATATGAATGACCTTTCGAACAGCCATCAGTCCCGTTCTAAGCCGCGAGCCGAACCTGCTTTGGACCATCCAACAAGCCCACCAACTGGTTGCAATGCTGTGTCCAATTGTACCGGCGTTCAATCAAGGCGCGACCCTTTTTCGCCAACCGACTTGCTTCACCAGGCTCCCGCAAGCGTCTCAGGACCCGCTCAAGCGCCCGTCCAATCGATCGCCCGTCAACTCCCTCCGCGACGAGGATCGGATCTACTTGATTCAAGATCTCCGGAATCGCCCCAACCGGGGTCCCGAGTACGGGCGTCCCGCAGGCCATCGCCTCGACCATCACCAGGCCGAAACCCTCCAATTGGAGGCTCGGCATGAGGAACAGGTCGGCGGCTTGATAATATCGCCCGAGCTGGGATTCCGGAACGAACCCTACCAGACGTACGATATGGCTGAGCCTTTTCCGCTGTATGTCTGCTTGGAGTTGATCGTGTAAGGGTCCGCTCCCTCCGATCACCAGCATCAACTCGTGCTGTCCGCCGTTCAACATCTCGATCGCGCACAGCAGATTGTCCAGACCCATTCTCGGTATGAGGTTTCGGACTGTAAAGAGGATCGTACGATCACCCGGAAGGCCGAGCGCTTCACGTGCAAGTCGCCGGTCCGCTCCCGGCACAAAGGCATGCGGATCCACCGCCCCCGGGATGAGGGCGATACGATCGGCTGGAATGCCGTGCGCGCCGATCACTCGCTGGCGCATGAATTGACTGAGAACGGCCACCGCGTCACATCGAGACATGACTCCCCGTTCTACCGATCGCCTTGCTCGAAGATTAGCCTGTCGACGCAAGCCGGCCAGAGTCGAACGAGGCGACCCTTGCCTCGTCTCATACTCTTCATGAGCGAGAGAATGACACAGATATATCCATCGGGATGCCGCATGACGACGAGTCAGAACGGGGCCCAGTCCCGCCAGTGCCTGGTGGATGACGACGGCATCGAACGGTTCTGCCGACCGTAAGCGATCGAACTGTTGGACCGAGCGGCGCACTGAAGACCAGAAAAACGCCGCTTCGTGCCTGCGACTGATCGAATAACGCCATTCGCGGATCCCGTCCATCTCCAGCACGCCTTCCGAGGCACTTTCAGAGGCTCGCGTCAGCAGTTCTACACGGTGTCCGAGCATCGCCAGCCCGCGAGCTTGGTTGCGAAGAACCCGTTCCGCTCCACCGATGACTCGCTCCGACGACACTTCAGCCAACAAGAGAATATTCATGAGTCGGCCGCCGCTTGTGTTTTGTTATAAGAGCCCGTCCGCAAGCCTTGATGCCACACTTCCAGTACGATCAATGCATACAGTTGATCTGAAAAATTTCGCCGGCCGCTGTCATGTTCATCTAGCAACCAGCGGACATAAGCCGGTTTGACGTAGCCGCGCCGCTTGACCGACGCATCCGATAGCAGGTCACGTGCCATCTCGCGAAGGTCCTCACGAAGCCATCGAGCCATGGGCACCATGAACCCTCGTTTGGGTGCACGAAGAATTCGTTGAGGAAGCCGGCCTTTCAACATACGACGCATAAACCCTTTCAATTGCCAACCGCTGAGACGGAACCGCGAGGGAATTCGCAGGGCGGCGGCCACGAGATGATGATCGCAAAACGGGACGCGCAGTTCGAGCGAATGGATCATGCTCATACGGTCGGCCATGCGCAGGAGATCGTCCGGGAGGTAGCTTTGAAGATCTGTGCCCATCGCACGATCGGATGGATCAGCTGACGGCCAACGGTCGAACAGGGCTTCCGTCGGACGCAACCGCCCGTCGTCTGCCAACACCGCTGCCAGGCGATCTCCCCAAAGCCTGCCGTCCCATTCGGCTGGAATAAAAGTCGTCCACCGGCGGTACTGTTCTTGGAGCGGGAGGTAGCCGTCTCGAAGAAATCGTTTCAGGCGGGCGGCATGGTCTCTTCCTGTTCCATGTTCCGCGATGTGCCTGCTCCAACGGGCCATCTGGACACGCACCGCAAGAGGGAGATGCTGATACCGTGCCGCCGTGCGCAGACCAAGATAGCGGGGATATCCGCCGAAGAGTTCATCGCCACCCACTCCAGAAAGCGCAACCGTGACGGTCTGTTTGGCGGCCTCCGCGATCAAATACGTGGGAATGGCCGACGAGTCGGCAAACGGCTCGCCCATCCCCTCCACCACTTTTCCAAGCAGCGTGACAACATCCGGCCTCAGCATCGTCTCCGAATGGACGGTCTCGAAGTGGCCGGCCAAGAATCGCGCCGACTCCAGCTCGCTGAACGATTGATCGGATGGATGTTCATATCCGATCGAGAACGTCTTGACCGGCTCCCCCTGTTCCTTCGCCATCATGGCCAACAACGATGCCGAGTCGATACCGCCCGAGAGGAATAACCCCAACGGGACATCGCTGACCAGATGGGCTTTCACCGTCTCTTCCAACATCTGCAGCACTTCCCTACCGGCCTCTTCTGACGTCCATGGCTCGCGATTCTCGAACACCTCGTCGGGGCGGTAGTACCGCAATAACTCCGCCCGCCCGTCTGAAATGGTCATGGCTTCCCCGGGACGCAGCTGGCATACACCGGCGATGATCGTGTCCGGCCCCGGCACATACAAATGAGTCAGGTATTCGGCGACGGCTTCCGGTCGGAGTCGCCAGTCCGGCAAGGCTTCCAATAACGAAGGAATCTCCGAGGAAAATACGACACTGGCCCCCATGCCGGCTGTACCTTGACGGATTGCGTAGTACAGTGGTTTGATGCCGAGACGATCACGAACCAGCCATGTCGCGCGCTGTCCCTGATCCCACAGCGCAATGGCGAACATTCCCCGCAGTCGGCGAAACGCGTCGAAGCCTTCGTCCTCATAGAGGTGGACGACGACTTCCGTATCACAACAACTGAGAAAGCGATGCCCCTTGCTCACCAACTCTTGCCGTAGTTCTTGATAGTTATAGATCTCGCCGTTCATGACCGCCCACACGGTGCCGCTTTCATTACGAACCGGCTGTCGTCCGCCGTCCGGATCGATCACCCGTAATCTCCGAGCGCCGAGCGCAACACCGGGCTCGCGATAGATGCCCTCTTCGTCAGGACCGCGATGAAGCAGCCGCTGCAGCATCCGCGGGAGTGCCGCGCCGTCATCTTGGCCGATGATTCCGCAGATTCCGCACATGCTTTACTTCTCCCCCTCCAAAACGACCCGATCCCGCCGTTCGTATTCTTCTCGTTCCCGTTCATGACGCGGCGAAACCGATTGAGGCGGAACGTCCACCGGCTCATACCGCGTGTGTTTGGCGGTTCCGATCGACTCTAGGAGTGTTCGAACGCCGAGTGCCGCCACGGCTCCCAAGAGACAAAGAAACAGAATCATCCCCCACCCGCGTAATCTCCGCTTCCAAGACCGCCGATGTACGACCGATGGACTCATCGTTCACACCCGGGACGCTTCGCCACGATTTCAAATGACGGCGCGCACAGGAGGCGGCCGTTCGTTGCGTAATACAGAATCTGAGATAGCGGCCACAGCAGGGTGCGAACGACCGCCCATTTCGATCGGCTGAACCAGGGATGCGGGGATGAAAGAGGCCCTCGACTCGGCCTGGAATTGCGCAAGCTGATGATGTGCAGACCCACACTTTCCATGAGTGTCTTCATGGCGTCGGTCGTATACAGATACCAATGAAACGCTTGGTCATACTGCGAACCGCTCCAGCGAGCCGGCGTTCGCATGTGCAGATGAAACAGTCCGTTTGTGGCTCGTACAATGACCAGCCCACCCGGTGCGACGAGATCGGCCGCTCGTCGAAGCATGGTCATGGGATCGGCTACGGTCTCCAGCACGTTGATCAAGCTGACGACATCGAATCGCCGTTCCCATTCCCTTTCTTCAAGCGCGTGTGGCGGCAATATCGCCAAGCCCTTCCGAGCGGCTCGAATCGCGGCTTCCTTCGACAACTCGATGCCCGAACAGTCCCATCCGGCCTGCCGACAGAGCGATAGGAATGCTCCGTCTCCGCATCCGACATCGAGTACCGATCCCGGTGGCGACCTATACGAGGCCAAATGGTTCAACACACTCCGGTATACCGGATGTCGATCGTCCGAGGCTTCGGTCGCTCCATAATCGACGTCATAGATCTCACGAAAATAATTCTCTACCGATTCGCGGGTCGGCCGAGGATGGAGAAACACCAAATCGCACGTTGGACAGCGAACATATCGTCGCGTGGGAGTGGCAAACGCCTCCGCCACCGGCTCAGCAGATCCACAGGGACAATGAATACCGGCCTCTTGACTGTGCGCTTCCGCAATCATGCCGCTTCTTCCTGCGTTTCCGGCTGATCGATGGTGGGCAGGACGCGCAGAACGGGCATCGCTTCTTCGAAAAGCCTTACAGTGTCCTGCACCATCCTTCCAGCCGTATACCGCGCCATGATCTCTTTCCGCCCTGTCTTTGCCATACGAGCGGCGCCGGCCGGATCGCGGAGCACGGTCCGAACAGCTTGTTCCAACGCCGGAGCATTCCGCGGGGGTACCAGGAGACCCGTTTTGCCTTCTTCAATGATCTCCGGCACCCCGTTGACGGCGGTGGCCACGACAGGGCAAGACATGGCGAGTGCTTCGAGAACGGCAAAAGGGAACCCTTCCGAAAGAGAAGGCAACACCATCACATCCGCCGCAGCGTACCAATCGGTCACGTCATCCTGTGGTCCGACGAAGCGGCAGGACTGCTCGACGCCCTTCTTTCGAGCCAGATCTCGAAGCGATTCTCGGCACGTTCCCTCTCCGACGAACACACTGACGAGTGACGGCCACTCTGCAAGAAGCCCGGGAAGGGCGTCGATCAAGAACCGATGGCCTTTTTCCTCGGTCAGTCTGGCGACAGTGAGGAGCGCAGGACCGCGACCGACGCACCACTCTCTCCTGATCTTCTCTCCATTAGCGGAGCGGGTGAATAATGCCGGGTCCACTCCGTTCCATACCGTGGTGGTGAACGGCGCGGCGTTTGGGCAGTCGGCAAGAACGTCCCGCTTCAGCGCGTCCGAAACACAAATCACTCGATCGGCGAGCGGCAGCGTGAGACGAAGCATGGCGCCGTATACCCATCGCTTCATGGAACTGATCTGGTAATCCCGTATCGAGTTGTGTACCGTTGATACAACGCACGGCACTCCGGCCAGCCAGGCTGCAAGTCGTCCATAGACATTCGCACGAGCCCCATGGGTCTGAAGAATGACGACATGTTCCCGTTTGAGAACCTGTGCCAATCGTACAAGCGCGAGCGGGTTGAAGAGCGGCTCCAGATGGACCAGGCTGACGGGAACACCTTTTGCCGCCATCTTCACCATGAACGGGCCCGGTTCGGGACAGATCAAGAGAGGAGAAAAACGGCGGCGGTCCAGCCGGTCGAACAGCAATTCCAGATACCGCTCTCCTCCTCCGTAGCCGGATGAACCGGCAAGTTCCGCCAGGACGATAGGTTTCATGGTTTCCGTCCCACGATCAGAAGACTGCCGCGCAAATGAGGCACGAAGTAAAACGGCCATTTAGCCCAATCGATGCCGTGCTGGCCCATCGATCGGCGGCACTCTTGCGTATCTTCTCCGAGAAAAAACCGAGTCTCCGCGATATGGAAACCGGTCTTTCGCAACATGTCGTCCAATTCATGCATCGCGTATTCGCGAATATGCGGGCGCCATTCATCATCAGAGTTGTGATAGCCCGGCGGCGCCAGCCGATCATTGATCGTCCGCCCGAGCAGGAGCTTGAAGATGTTTCCGATCCGGGTGACGTTAGGAGTCGTGAGCACGACATGACCGCCCGATCCCAATAGGCGGAAGGCTTCCGCCAGCAAATGGAAGGGCGATGTCAGATGTTCGATGATTTCCAACGCAAATACCAACTGGACCGAGTTATCCGGGAGCGGCACTTTGTCCGGATACCCCTTGCTCTGAAAAAGCCCGCCTGCGGGGTCCAGATTGACCGTCATGATGTCGGCTTGCGCATCTTTCTGCATGCCACGCACAAAATCTTCGGAAGCCATCAACCCGGCTCCGAACAACCGCGCCGACTTCGTATAATCCAAGCTGCGCAGCAGTCGTAACAGACTTCCGGGAAACGGCCCGAAATCCACGACGGTCTGCTTCTCGGACGGCAATCGGCGTAAGCCGCTTTTCAAGGCCACGTGCAATCGGTCGCGGCATTTCATCGCATGATGCATGGGAATCGCGAAACGGGCGTCGTCAGGCCCAAACGTTTCGTATGAGGAGGGCTCGTACGCCCGCAAGAGATCAAACAGATGCCGTCTGGTCAGTTCGTAGGTCATGACACACTCGTCGGTCGTGGAACGGTTTGCCTTTCCAGAAATTGAGTCCGCACCGGACAGTAGCCGTGAGGATTCATTTGATGCAAACCCCGATCAAGTTCGTGTCCTCGGCGATTCCCGGGCTGTACTCGACATCCTCGGGACCGATCTCATGTAAGGCTGGTCCTCCATGAAACCGGCTGATCAGGCTGCCGATCCAATGACGAATCGGTCGCGGGACACAGTCGCGTATTCCTCCGGGATCCAGCATGCGTAGGGTGTCCATCGATCGCTCTGCCGTCTTCAAACGACCGCCTTGGCGACGACCGTACCAGCGAATTTCGGAAAAATGAGGTTCGAGCAGGGTCCTGAATTCCTCAGGCGTATATTCGCGAACGTGGTAGAGATCGCGGGGAGCCACTCCCCGGCCCTTCCCGTGCGGGGTGAAAATGATCAGCATACCGTTAGGTTTCAATACGCGCGTCAGCTCAGACACAAAACGATGATCATCCTGGATATGCTCGATCGTGTCCTGCGAGACAATGCAGTCGAATGACGCATCACGGAAACCCAATGCGCAGCCATCCATCGCGAGAAATGCCACGTTGGGCCGAGGATAATCCGCCCGGCTTTTAGCCACGACGTCAGGGGCACAGTCAATGCCCACCATCCGCTCAGCATAGGCGCCGAGATAGTCGGTGCCATATCCGGTTCCGCAGGAGAGATCCAAGATGGACCGTCGCTCAAGTGGCCCAAGTTGGCGAGCCGCCCACACATACCCTGAATTCACCATATGTTGTGTATCGGTCGGATAGGCTGCTCGTCGTTCCACGTCAGATGGCTCCCGTTACCGCCCCACCGCCGCTCCAGCGGCCTGCGGCAGCTCTTCCGCTTCCGCCGTCTGCCACAACCGTCGCACGACAGACCAATGGGCGGAGGCAGGCTGTCCTTCTTCCCCCCCACTCGGCGGATGCAGCAGTCGCATCAAGAGACCGGCAGCGATCCATGCTTTCATGATGAGCCGTTTCAACGGAGGGAAATGACGCTCCACGTAGCGGATGCGGCTCAATTCCCAGACAAGGTTCAATCGAGTCTGGTCTCGTTCTCCGCTCCGACCGATCAGGTGCACGATATCAGCGTCAGCCAGGTGCCGAATGCGATAGCCGCGCCGGTGAATGGCTCGACATAAGTCGACATCTTCAAAATACATAAAATAGCCTTCATCCAACCCGCGGCATTCTCTCAGAAGATCCATGCGGACCATGAGGCACGCTCCATTGATCCAGTCCACGTCCTGTGATGTCGCGCAGTCTATGGCCTGTCCCGCCGCCAGCCTCTCCTGCCACGCGGGGGCAAGCCGACGAAAAAACGCAGCGTGTCTGACATGATCACGGACCGACGGGAAGTGAAAACAGGATTGGTACAGTCGCCCGTCCCCGGTCCATTGCTTGCACCCCACGGCCCCGATCTCCGGCTCTCCATCCAAACAGGCCACCATACGATCCAACGCCTGCTTCTGTACTTGTGTATCGCTGTTCAGCATGAGCAGATAACGACCCGAACTGACGGCTAAGGCTTGATTAACGGCTTTTGAAAACCCCAGATTTTCACGGTTCACGATGATCCGCACCATGGGATACGACAGTTGGACGGCTTCAACCGTCGCATCCGCGGAGTGGTTGTCCACAACGATGACTTCGAATCGGATTGTGAGTGTGGACTCGAACACCGACCGAAGACAGTCGAGCAACAATGTTCGGGTGTTATAACTGACGATCGCGATCGAGAGATCGATCGTCGATGACAACGCGTGAATGGCGCTCTTCGTCATCCTCATTTACTGCGCCTCAAACTCCACCACGACAATCTGTCTATAGCAGGAACCGACATTGAGCCAGCGACGCAAATGTACCAATAATATTGCAAAACGATGGAGAACGTAGCTGAAGGGATTGGCTTTCATCCACAGTCGAAGCAGCAGTCGGTGGACCAGAAGATTGAGGTTTGCCTCGTAATGAATCCCGATCCGTCGTCTACTTCGCCGAGCCAGGTCCTGGATATCCCCCAGGACCGTCTGCAATCGGGGGAGTCCGTTGGCGATGTGCTCATCCAGAAAAGCGAATGACCCGCCGTTGTGCATTCTTCCGTAGTCGCGCTGAAGCTCCCGGTCCTGCTGCTCGGCTTCCGGTCCCATAGGACATCCGAGATACACTCGTCGCCTTGTGACTCGCATGAGTTCTCCCACGAGGCGGCTTCTCTCGGATGCTCCGACGTGCTCAAGGGTGTCCATGCACACCACATAGTCAAACGCTGTGTCTTGAAACGGCAACGCCTGCCCCCGCGCGATAATCGGAGTCACAAGCGGTGACCGTACACGTCCCATGACACAATCGACTCCGACAACAGGCAGGGGAAGATAGGTGGTCAAACCGGAGCTGTTGACTCCCACTTCGAGAATCAACCCCCGTGGCGGTTCCTCTCGGATTGCGTCCGCTACCGGCAAGTAGCGCAAGGCAACCTCCGCGACCCAATTCGGATATCGGCGGTTCCACCAAGCTTTTGCGAGGGATGCGATCACGATCGGCTCTCCTCAGTGACGTTCCACAGCACTTTGAACCGTGGAACCTCGACACACCACAGGTGCCGGCAGTACCACCCGACCACTCCCATACAAACGGCCAAGATCAGCCACGACATCATCGGAACGATTCCTGCGTCTATCACCAGAACCAAGCTTCCTGTGAGAAGCACGGCGACGGATCCGGCGCGTCCGATCGACCACAAGATACCTTCCAACGTCTCTCCGATGAGTGCTTTTGTTCCAATCCATTGGAGTGATAGACCGACCAAATAACAGGCGGCGAGAGCAACGGCTGCGCCGGCAATGCCGGCATACGACATCAGCGGCACAATCACGGCCGCATAGAAGAGAAACTGTGTCACCCACGCCTTCATCTGAAGATCGACCCGATTCACGCCGTAATGCAATGCCGTCATCACGCTCGACAAGCCGGCACACACGGCGTACAGGCAAAGTATTCTCAAGGGGTCGATGATGGACAACCATTGCGTTCCGAAAACAAGCGGCACGATAACCGGTGCGAAGACCGCGATCACGACTGCCGGCGGGATGAAGGCAAGGCCGGCCAATCCCATCTGCAGTTCGAAGACACGCGCGAGCCCGGCTCGATCATTGTGGAGAAGTGCATAGGTCGGCATACTGAGCTGATGAATCAAGGCCGTGGCCCGCACACCGATCAAGAGAGGAATCGCGAGCGCGATCTGATAAAGCCCCAGCGCCTCCTGCCCGAGAGTCCGGCCGATCATCAGCTCTCCCCCGCTCATTACCCCGAACACACAGAGCGTCGTGACGTTCAAATGCCCGCCATACTGCAAAACGTAATTCAGCGAGGGCCGGTGAAGTGATAGGCGGGGCCGGAACGGAGCCGCCCAGAACGACAGCAGACTGCCGAGGCACAATCCCACCAGTTGGCCCGCCAAAAGCGCCCACACGCTTCGAAGCCAGAATGCCAGCGAGATCGTCACGCCGACCTCCATCAACCGACGGGCGAGGTCCATCGTGACACGTCGCCTAAAGTCGAGATTCTTCAGAAGGATGGCCATCGCGGGACTGTGCAATCCCTGAAGGACGATGGCCCAAGCGTGAACGCGCAGAACCTCGGGCAGTTGAGCCATATGCATCGCCTGACCGATCGGATCGGCCGTTGCCCAGAGGCAGAGGGCCATGACAGTCCCGCGCCCCATCGCCAACGTCCACACCACCGCCAAATCCTCCGGTCCGACCTGCGGCTTAGAGACCAAGCTCGATTCGAGGCCCAATTCACTGATCGTCATGAATGCCAAGACGATGGCCGCCGAAGCCGCCATTACCCCGAAGTCAGCCGGGGTCAGAAGTCGCGCGACTACCACGAGTTGGATCGCGGCAATCGCCTTATCCAAGACAAACCCTCCGGCGGCCCACCAACCCGCCTGGAAGATCCGGTGACGGAGGCGCAACGGATGCGATTCTTGATACTCAGCCCTCATCGCCGACAGACCTTTCTCGTGCCGTCGTACTACCGTTCGTTCACGCAGCCGATTTCATGCCGACAATAGCCTGACGGCAAACTTGTTCCAATTGTTCGGCGCGCGACGCCCAAGTGTGAAATCGGACTACGGCCATCCGTCCTCGTTCGCCCATGCTGCTGCAACGGTCCGGGTCAGCCAAAAGACATAGCAGCTGACGGGCAAGGTCGGTCGGGTCATCGGCTTTGGCCGACAAGCCACAGCGTACCTCTTCCAACGTCTCTCCGTACCCTGGTCCGGCCGTGGCGACCACAGGCCGACCACAGGCCATGTATTCCCAGAGTTTCATGGAATCACCGGGATAGGAGCGAGTCTGCCGATGCAGCACGACACAGACGTCGGAGGCCGCAATCCACTTTGGGACCATGTCGAAATCGACTCGTCCGGTGAAGTGGACATGAATCGAGAGTTGTAACCGTCGAACCTGTTCTTCGAGACTTTTTTTCGTCTGTCCATCTCCCACCAAGAAACATCGGATCGTTGGGAACGACTTCACCACGATGGCGACGGCTTCAATGAGGGTGTCGAGGCTATGCCAGGGGAAGAATCCGCCGACAAACACGATGTACGGACCTTGAGCCGCAAGGCCGAGTTCCGTTCTGGCTTTTTCCTGTGGCCGGGGGAAGAAGCGATCCGGATCCACCCCGTTTCTGATCACCGAGCATCGGGTGACATCCACAGGTTCCACCTTTCGCAAGCCGACCAATACTTGAGGACACACGCTCACCAACGCCTGCGCCTTTCTCGATGCGAGACGAAGGCCATAGGTCAACCATCCGCGAATCGGCCGGCGTCGCCAGAGACCCCGGACTTCTTCAAGGGGAAGGCCGTTCACGAAATACACGACCGGGCAGGTGCTGTTTCGGAGCGCCCAAAGAGGAGCCATTTGCCCGGGTGAATCAAACCACAGGAAGACATCCGGTCGCCGGTGGTCCATGATTCGTTTCAACATCCGCATCGAGCCCCAGAGAAACGAAATGGGACGCAGCCCCCTACCCCGTACGACCGGAACGAACACCGCTTGCATCCGCGTGCCGGCCGCGTCGACGACGGCCTCTCGCTCCGGCTGCGGGGCCGCTATGGTGACGTCATGTCCGCGCAATGCCAACGCCTTGGCCAGCTCCATCACTTGTCGCGAACCACCGGCCGCCACTCCTATGTCTTCGTCACAATAGGTGAGAATGCGCATGCCGGATGACTCTCAAGTCTTTGCGGACCCATTGACGAAGCTGCCCGACGATCGCCGCCCAGGAAAACGCTTCTTCAACAAATTGCCGCCCCTGCCGACCCAACACCGCACATAATCCTGGGTTGCTCAATAATGTAAGGATCGCGTCAGCCAGCAGACGGGGATGGTCCGGCTGGATCAGTTGGACACCACTGTCCCGAGCAAATGTGGACACGACGCTCGGAATCGCGCTTGCGACAACCGGACGATGACAGGCCAAATAATCAAAGAGTTTCACCGGCGAAGTTTCCCCACGATCCCCGCGGAATGGTGCTACACAAACGCTCATGGCACCGATCCAGGTCGGCACCTCTCGGTACGGAACACGACCGACCCACGTAATACTGCCCTCCAATCCCATCTTTTTGGCCTGTTGCTTCAGTTCTTCAGTCGCCTCTCCATCTCCCACAAGGAGAAGTTCAGCCGACGGGCAGGCTTGCTTGACCGCCGCCATCGCATCAAGCAGACAAGCCAAACCTTGGTAGCGATAGAAGCTTCCGATGAACCCGATGTATGGGCGATTCGGCGAGAGCCCCAGTTCCAGACGACAAGCGATGGCGTCTCGCGAGCTGAACTGTTTCGCGTCTGTTCCACTCGGAAGCACTAACATTCTTTCAGGTGGAACCCCGTAGCGATCCTGAAGCGATGCCCGCAATCCTTCCGTCAGGACAACGATGCGATCGCAGCGTGTCAACGCAATGCGGGCCATTAGATGTCTGAGCCTGCGTGCGAAAAGTTTCTTGCGATCCGGCCATTCAGGAACCGGTTCACCGTTCACTTCGCAGACGCACGGCACCCGGAGTAATTTGGCAAGGATCAGCGCGTGCGGACTATCCATCCATCGGTAGTACACGATATCCGGCCTGACCACGAGCGCTTGCATCAAACCTCGTACGAACGACAACAAGGCATATGAGAGCGGACGCACCAAGGGCCCAGGGAGCAGATGAATCGGAATGACGGCGCAAGCCCGTTGTATCAATGCCGACCGGTATCGAGGTGGAAAGATCGTCACCTTGTCCCCCACTTTTGTGAGGGCATCGGCCAGCGTCCAGATTCGGACGAGTCCGACCGGATCATGCGGGGCATCCGGCTCATACCAATAACAAAAGAAAAACCACCTCACATACGCTCCTGTGGTTTGATCGGTGACTCCGCCTGAACAGACAAGGTCGGCAGTAACATAACCAAGCCGGCACAAAGCCAAAACGGTTCCATGATGCGGATGATGATGAATGTATTGGCGCCGATGCCATGCGCAAGCATGGCAACCAGGCCCAAGAGAAACCCGTGGGCCAACCCTTTGGCAAAGGAATCGGTTTGAGATAAGAACGATTCACGGGCACAGCGCCAAAGACGGTACATAATGAACCCGAAGGCGACTAATCCGGCGAGACCGGTCTCTCCCAGTATTTTGACGTATTGGGCGTCGGCCCAAGCATACCCGGTAATTCCTCGCCCAAGAATCGGGTCATGAACCCAGTCCTTGAGTACATATGCCCACGATCTCAGTCGTTCAGTCGTGGAGAGGTCCAGGCCCACGCTACCGACTTTGATCTCGCCGCCGTATTGGCGCCCAAAAAAGGTTTCATTGACACGCTGTTGGACGTTTGCCGGAGCAAGGAGCGGAATCAGCATGATGATGACGAGCAGGACGGTGACGACCCGCGGGCGTCTCCATTGGGTCACCCCTACCGTCATCAAAAGCACGGCGCCCGCCAGGTAGGAAGACCGCGATAAGGTGGCCATCAAGGCCAAAAGGGCAATTCCCCCCAGAATCAGCAATGCGATACGAATCGGGTTGAACTGAACGTGCAGCAACAGCCCCGTCATGATAGCCAAAAGAAACACCAAGTAGCCGCCGAGCGTATTCGGCTCTCCGATTTCCCCTTCGAACGGGGCGGAGGCACGTTGGCCGCTCGGTATTTGGGAAATCGCATAGAGGCTGACGATGAGGCCGACGGTAAGCAAGGCCACCACGAGCCTGACCACCTGTTGTTGAGACCTCACATGGTTGACCACCATAAAAAACACGAAAAAATACTCAAAATACTTCAGAACAAAGAAAAACCCCGTCATGGGTTTGACATGTCCGTTTAAGACACCGACCAGAGTGGCGGCCACACAGACCACCATGTACACGGCGATGGGGCGATTCAGTGGGGTGTCACGAAATAATGCCAGCTCACGGTAGACGATGTTCTTGACGAACCAGCTGACTCCAATGACGACCAATAGAATGTCGTCCATCCGAAACGACACTTCTCGCCCGCCGACACCACGTCCTTCGATCCGTCCGATCGCCAGTTCAGGTGACAGCAACATGGATGCAATCAGCAAGTAGAGCGCAGCGGATACGGAGGTGAACGCAATGAGAACGATCAAAAATCCCACGACCGCTTGCATGCCCGCGGTGGGGGTCATGAGTGTGAGACCTATTGCGATGACGGCGGCTAGTGCGGCGATAAGAAGGCTATCTTGGGGACTGATGGCCGCTTCTTGCATGACACGGAGGCTCCTCCGTCTGATTATCGGTACTCGTACCGATAGAGTCCGTACTCCGGCGTCACTTCCGACTTCACGTTCGTCAAGACCACGCCGAGAACGTTCGCCTGGGCATGGTCGAGCAGGAACTTGGCGCGTTTAAGCGCGTTGCGTCCGATTCGACCCACCTGATACACCAAGATGGTCCCGTCGACACGCGAACTAAAGGCCACCGCATCAGTGACCGGGAGAATAGGCGGTGTATCGATCAAGACGATGTCGTAGTCTTCCTGCATTTCGGACGTCAGGGTCTTGATCTTATTGATGTTCAAGAACTCATTGGGGTTTCCCGATTCGGAGCCGCTGGTGAGAACATGGAGGTTGTCCAACCCGGGGGTATTCATGACTCGATCGACACCGACGGTCCCGAGCATCAGATCCGTGGCGGAGCGGATGTACGATCGCCAGGACGTCGTTCCGATCAAGGCATCGACCAAGCCTGGTTCGCGATCAATCCCCAACCGTTGATGCACGATCGGTTTGCGGAGATCGGCATCCACCAATAATACCTTCATCCCTTCTTGAGCCATGGTGATCGCCAAGTTGATCACGCAGGTGCTCTTTCCCTCACCCAGTCCCGCGCTGGTGAAAATGATGGATTTCACTTTGCGGTCGAGACTGGCAAATTGAATGTTCGTTCTAAGAGACCGAAGGCTTTCGGATACAACGGACTTCGGGTCGAGAAGGCAGATCAATTTCGATAAACTCTCCGCGACGGAGGCGGGCGTCTCCGGAGGCAATGCTTCCTGAGCCAAGACCTTAAGCGCGTTATGGTCGAACTGGGGAATAATGCCCAAGACCGGAACTTTGAGAAACTCCTCCACTCCTTCAATGGTCCCTATCGATGTATCGAAGGATTCACGGCCGAACGCGAGCACGATGCCCAGAAAGCATCCCATGAGCGATCCGACCATCAGGTTCAATGTGACGTTCGATGCGTTGATGGCCTTCTTGGGAGTCATGGCCGGAGCAATAATCGACACTTCTTCGATCCGTTCCGCTCCTTTAATCAACAGCTCCTGATGTTTGGCCTTCAGCGTCGCGAGGAGATCGGTGTTCACCTTGACCTCGCGCTCCAACCGGTTCATGTGAATTGCCGCGCGAGGGTACCCGAGATACCGTTGCCGATAGTGGCTCCGCTGTTCTTGAAGCGCAGTCTCCCGATCGATGAGGGTGGCGACTTTTGATTTCAGCTCACGGACCATTTCGGATTTGACGTTATCGATCTTCTTTTGTTGCTCCATGACTTGTGGATGATCCGGCGTATAATTGATGAGCAAGATATCTCGCTCTTGGATCAGATCCAGCAGCCGCTGATTCAAGATCGTGAGCAGAGCATTTTGTTCCTCCGTGAAAATGCGGCCGGTCTGATTCCCGATCACGGCGTCCGATCGCTTCAAGACCTCGATTTGCCGCTCACCTTCAGCGCGCTTTCGTAGCACCTCGTTATACTGTTCCTCGAGTTTGGTGAAGGTGTCCAGTGCGGCTCTGGCTTCATCCGACAAGAACACCTGACCTTCTCTCTCTTTGAACGCTCGCAACCCTTCTTCCGAATCATTGAGACGCTTTTCAAGGTATTCCAGTTGTTCTTCGACAAACCGGCGGGATTCGGTGACGAGGCGGTTACGCGCGGCGATATTTTCAACGCGATAGGCCGCGGCGGTGACATTGGCCATCCGTTCCGCCTGTTCCGGCTCGGCGGATGTCGCTGAGATACGAATGATGTTCGTATCGCCTTCTCGTTGTGCCGTAATTTCTTGTCCAAGGTTGTACACGATGTTCAGGTAAGTAGCTGAGCGCTTCTCCTCTTCCGACGCATCGTGTGGTACGCGACTGAGTTCCATCGCCACACGCTCCATGACCGGAAAGCTTCGTATGAATTCGATCTGCGTACTGAGATCGTTCACGGTAGAGTACGAGAGCGACTCCAGGAGTTGTTGAGCCACCGTCGTACTACGCTCGAACTTGACCCGCGCGGACGCTTCGTAAACGGGGTCCGGCCTCAGGATTTCCGAGAAGAGGAGCGTGAACAGTACGACCATAACGGTGGACAGAAGGATGAGGTACTTGCGCTTCTTGAGGATCAGCCAATAGTCGATGACGTTCAGTTCGTATTGTGCCATGTGTCACTCGTTTCTCTATTCATCGATCTACGGCCTGGTCGTCAATACCGGCAACAGATAGGCCGGATACAGCGGCATGATCGCGACTTGCAGAATGGGCATGATCTTCTGCGCCGCTTCTGTTGCGTCACCCAGATGCTCGCGAGGGACGAAAATCACGTCATTTTCTTCCAGCGCAATGTTTCGCGACATATCTCCATACGTAAAGAGACGTGCCAAATCAGCCGTCAAAATCTTTGGCGTCCCAAAATCTCCCCCTCGAACCACGCGAATCTCTTCCAGGAGCGCGGTCCCTTGAAAGTTGTCTGCGGCGGCCAACGCCTGTAGAACGGTCATGTTCCTCGCCATAGGAATCATTCCCGGTTTCCTGACGTCCCCGAACACGAACACGCGCTTGATTTTGAGCAGCTTTTTTTTCAAAGCGATCTGAGCGCGAGGCTCGCGCATGAACGGCCTGGCCGCCTCTTGCATGCGCCGTTCGGCCTCGGCTACGGTGATGCCACCGACTTCGACCTCCATGAATCCCACGGACACAGAGCCGTTTTCGCGAACCAGACTGCTGTACTTTTCTTCCCCCGCTCCCCTACGAATGATCACCTCCAACGTATCTCCGGGCTCGATCGGCGCTTCCGCGCTTGGAACGGTCTCGTCGGCATAGACATCACCTTTCGGTAAGGAAGGCAACGAGTGTGGAGCGGAGCTCATGGCCGAGGGAGGCAACGTCGATTGGCCGGGGTTTCGACAACCTGCCAGAAGCAGCACACCGATTCCGGTCGCCAATAGACCAGCCGTTACCGGTGCGTTCCAAAACTGCCGCATAGACTTCTCTCCTACGAGACTATCCTGGTTTGCAGACCTCAACGATATGCGCTGACATGACTTGCGACAGGTCCACCTCGCTGACTTCGCCGAGCTTGGACATCGCCACCACAGGCCGGAGCGGATAGCGGGAATTGATTCTGGCCACCTTTCCAGTCTCCCCCGTGTTGAGGCGTACGTTGGTCTCAATCGGATAGAGCGTGATCTGGTCGCCCAACGCTTTCAATACAGGCAGAGAAAACGTCGGCTTGGCGCGGAGGAGCAGTTCACGAACGGCCTGGTGAGGGGTCAGGGGCTTGCGATAGGGTCTCATGGTGACCATCGCATCCAATGTATCGACCAGTCCAATGGCCTGTGCCGGCTCGGCGATCTGCTTGTCTTTGAGGCGACATGGGTAACCGCTGCCATCACATCGTTCATGTTCCTGCGCACAAACCGTTGCGACCCATTCAAAGACAGGACCCTGGCAGGCGAGAATCCGACGGCCTCGTTCAGGATGAGTACGAAGCATATCCCGTTCGTCTTCGGATAATGCCGTTTTTTTCTCGACGAGCGACACAGGAAGGGTCCACATACCGATGTCGTGCAACAGGGCTGCCAATACCAGCCGTTCCAATTCCTCCCGTGTGTAATGTAGCCCCATTCCGACTTTGGCGCTCAAAACCGCGACGTGGAGTGCGTTGTCCAGCGCATAGTCCTGGGTTTGGCCGTCCAAGGCCCACTTGACGAGTTCGTCGCTGCGATTGAGAAGCTGCACCAACTGTCCGGCCAAATCCACACACCCAGCCAACTGCAGTCTGTTATTTGAACGAACCGCCTCTCTGACTCTCCAAAGCTCCTGCATGGTCGCGGCATGCCATGAGTGCTGAGTGTTCGAAAATGAAGATCCCGTCTTCGGGGACAAAGCCCCTTCGCTCTGTGAATCGGTCGCCCGGTCTCGGATTAGGTCGGAAAGTCGTGCCACCTTTGTCGGCTCCATCACTCTCGATGCATATGACCTTACTTATTCACAACCTTTCTTACGATGGGTTCCGGTCGTGGATGAACTTTATTCAGCTCCCGCTCCAACGTTGCGCGGATAAACCCACTCGTGGTGTATCCCTGTTGTTTGAGGGCATCGAGCTGCTCTTTCAATTCGACAGGAAGCTGAACAACAATGCGAACCAGTTTGGACATGATCGCGACTCCCTTTTGGCAAAGTAC